>JAFDFH010000405.1 GCA_019309945.1 Deltaproteobacteria bacterium | reverse complement strand
CCGGCGGGATGATCCACTGTTGCATTTTCAACTACCACCATGGCCACGCCGCTACCGGCCATCAGCCGGTAATGCTCCAGCAGCATATCGCTAACCGTACCGCCTTCACCGGCATAACCGAGGTAAAGAGGTGCCATGATAAGACGGTTTTTCAAGGCTAGGCCCTCTATGTTAATTTTAGAAAACAGATTTCTGTACATGGAATATCCTCCCCTTCAGCGTAGTGACTTGTATATTCCCGCATTTCCCCCAGAACATGGCAAGCTCGCTGATAACAGCCTGGCAATTGGGGCATTCCATCCAGCTGCCCTCCAGATCTAAGGGTGGGTCAATTTTGAAAAGGTGGGGTAGGTTTCTAACTCGTAATGCGGTGGAGTATATGCGAGGCGTGGTCTGGTGTCAATTTGGTCTTGAGTACCACATGTTGTATGTGGGTCTGATACGATTTGCCCTGTGGTTTTTCGTGACACACCTCCAACTACCCGAAATCACATTGCAATTTCAGATTTACGTTGCCAATCTCAGGTCTTTGAAGACCTGATAAATGTCGAGTCTAAATAGGAAATCAGAGGAAATCATCCCCGTTCAGGGTTTGCCGTGCTGTGGCTCGGGCGGGTAGGCCAGGGCCAACGCCGGTTCGGGATCGAACTCGGCCCCGTGAAAGGGGATGGGCAGGCGCAACCCGACCTTGGAAAGCCGGCGCGATCCTTCCAGGGCGGTTTCCACCAGAGACGGCGGCAGGGCCAGGACCATCTCGTCGTCCAGGACTTCGCCGAAACGTCGTTCGCCGAAACAGGGAATAGCCAGCGACGGCCGGCCGGTGGTGTAGCACTGGGCCAGCGAGTCGGCGCAGGCGCCTTCGCCGATGAAGAAGAACTCGAAGCGTTCGTACTTGATTTTTTGCAGGCCGCACAGGAGCATCATCAGCTGGGCCGGATTGCCATAGATCAGCACCACGTCGGGCTCGAATTTGCCCGCGGCCAGCGGGGCCAGGACGATGGCCTCCCCCGGCGGAACGCGGGGGTAGTCGGCCTGCTGCCGCATGGCTTCCTCGGGCGAGGCAAACCAGGTGGTGGAAAGTTGGGCCGACTCCTGGGCCTTTGATTCATCAGTGCACCGGTCCAGGCCGTGAATGCGCGAGCAACGCGGGCTCATGCCTTCCTCCACGGTCACGCCCACGGTCCAGCCCCGGTTGCGGACTAAGCCCGGCAGTTGACAAAAAAGCTTGAACCGGTTCAGCCGCCGGACCTTGGGTATGGCATCCAGTTCGGCAGCGTCGTCCAATCGTTTGTAGGCCACAGGATAGGTACGCAGCCTAAGCAACATTTCCATCTCTCGGGTGATCGATTTCCAATCGGTCATAAGAATGTTTCCTTCCCTTGGTTGCCTTTTGAACAGGCATTGAATATTTAAATTTTAATTATGTCATTACACAAAAGGCCTGCCAAGCATAGAATTATTCAGGCTATACTGATTTTCTTGGTTTTCACCCTCTTTGTTTGACCACATATGACGAGAAACGGCCTCGGTAACTTACCGAGACCGTTAAAAAATTCCTTCAATGGTGCCGAAGGCGGGACTTGAACCCGCACGCCCGTCGGGCACTACCCCCTCAAGGTCCGCACGGCTTTTTCAGCAACCTCTCTGAATCATTTATCTTTTTAAAATTATTATAAAATTCCGTTGGTAGATTTTGGACAATTTTCTCTTTGGCGGAGGACTTTGGAAAGTTTTCTATAACCAGAATATAACCTGACATCGGCTCAAACTTTTCACACTCAATGCAAAGCTTATTTGCTTCGTCAATTTCATTTCCTAAGTAATCTGTTATTCCCTCTTTTTGATGCCAATCTCGAACAGCCTTCAAATTCGGATCATCTTTGTGCGGACAAGTCGGAGACGGCGGGTCAAAGTGTCTACAGTTCGAATAATTCTTTTCGGTTTCCATAACCCATCTCCCTTTTTAATTTGATAATATAGCCATTAGTGCCGCTAGTGCGCCAACCAAACCAATGAGAAGCGAGATAATTTGTATGAATGGATATCGCCTCTCTTTCTTCTCTTGCCGAATTAACTTTGTCACGTGGTGCCTTCCTGCAGCAGTGAGTCTAATACTTCCATTATCTCTGGTCCATATTTTTTTGTCACTAAAATTTGGTAGTGGGACGTTTAGTTCTTCCGCTTGCCTTATTAATCGTATAGATCTTATAAACTTAAGCTCTTCCTCCTCAAATTGGCATTCTCCGAACCTCTGCGATATTAAACCCTGAATTTCTTCACGTGGTTTATTTTCTTTCCGGGCTTTTTTTATTTGCTTGTTAAAGGCTCGATGTGTTTTAGCAATTGTTCGCTTTAATTTGTTGATATCTAATATTTCATTTATTAAATATATTAATGTCATGAAATTGCCTATTTATTTTTCTAAATATTTAAGATCCAATATCTCAAATTTAAAAAGTTTTGGTGGTGGTTTTTCTTTGTAAGAGTCTGCCCAACCGTGTGATATTTGTAGTGTTCTATATTCCCATTCAGATTCTTTTACAGGCGTGGGTTGAAAAAATTGAACATCATTATTGAGACTAATCAAAATTGGAGCTACAGGCAATTTCTTAGTTAAGATTAATATTATTTTTGTAATAGTTCGTTTTTCTTTAATAACATTAATATTTTTTATAAAATTGGCAGCACCTCCATCAACTACGTAGGTTTCGTTTTCATCGAAGATTAAGAATGGGACTCGTATGTGTTCTGCAATTTTTCTTATCACATTTGGATCGTTGATTTTATCGGTTATTGCTTTGTCTAAATTTGAAGTAACAATGAAATAGGTCGTAAGAATCCCAAATATTAGTGTGGCGAGAAAGGTTGCGAATGTCCCGAGGTTCATTTTTCATCCTCCTCCTTATCTTTTAGTACCCTCTCAAAATTCCAGTGTTTCCGAAAAGCATCCATAGCGCCGCAATTATCCAACCTATAGTTGCTAACACCCTAAACTTTGAGCCCATCAACTCGAAAATACCCCAGACACCTGCTAGCGAACCAATTAGCATA
>JAFDFH010000404.1 GCA_019309945.1 Deltaproteobacteria bacterium | reverse complement strand
CAGTCTTTTTCTCAACGTCCGCAGTAACGTTAGATATTCTCAATGTATCTCTATTCGACGGAATAGTGGAAAACCAGCGAGTTTGTCCTTGCAGGGTCGGAGCAAGATAGCAGTTTGTTTTAACCCAGATTGTGCAGTAGACACCCACTGCGGCCTGAAAACCCTTGCTGCAAAGCTCGTTTCAAGATTTTGATCCTCAACATATTTGTGAATATGCCTGCGGTTCAAAATCCCTCCAACTTCGCGTTTCGCTTAATGCTTTTCAACCCTCGTGACGTTGCCTACTGCACAATCTGGGTTTAACTACAGAATGACGAAATAATTGTGCTGAATTTTGGCTTAGAACATTGTTTTTGCTATGAAAATTAGCCTTTTAAGAAGATACCCGGTGCTTTAAACTTCTATCTTTGGATATCAAAATGGCGGTTTAAGGCTTCAAAACTTCTGCTTTGAGTGCTAATGTTTGAATAACAACAAGGTAGCTTGGTCCGACAAGAAAATATTCCTGATCCAGCATCCCATCGCCACATCAAACTGGCTGGTGGAAAAGACCGGTATCACACCTGCCACTGTCAACAAGGCACTGGGCCGCTTGGAGCAACTTGGTATCGTTCGCGAGCTCACTGCACGGAAACGCAATCGTTTGTTCAGTTACGTTGGATACATAGAGATCATGAATCGAGGCAAGGAACTTCGTGGAAGGTAGGCCGGTTCAGGTAAAGGGACCGGATTCAACCCGTTGATTTTTTTATTGGGAAATTGAGAATATCCCCAATTTTTCGATGGAACACAGAAAAGGCCATAACATATTGAGGTGCTATGAAGTTTGAACAATACCATATTTCAGAAGCGATAAAAAAGAATCTGTCCGGGCTCGGTTTCAAAAGACCCACGGATATTCAATTCAAATCAATTCCGTCCATCATGAAGGGAGAGGACGTCCTTGCCATCGCACAGACGGGAACGGGCAAAACAGCCGCGTTCGCAATTCCCATCATTGACCGAATCCACAGCCATAAAAGTTCGAAACGCACCCTGGGAATCAAATGTATTGTCATGGTTCCCACACGGGAACTGGCACTTCAGATCGGAGAGGTGTTTACAGCGCTTTCAAAAAACACCCGAGCGAAAGCCTTCGCACTTTACGGCGGGGTCGATCAGAATCCACAGATTGAAAGGCTCCAGGACGGCATCGATATCATTGTGGCCACACCGGGACGGATGTTTGATTTGATCAACCAGGGGCATATTAACTTGGAGCGGGTCGAAACACTTGTTCTTGATGAAGCCGATCACATGCTGGACCTGGGATTTATCCAGGATATCCGATATGTGAAGAAGATGCTCGTCAGAAAACATCAGACCCTTTTCTTCTCTGCAACCATAAACAAGGAGATTAAAAAACTTGCTTTCTCCCAGGTAAAAGACAATGCCATACGCATCCAGATATCCCCGGAAGATAAGGTTTCAAAGAAAATCTCCCACTTTGTGACGTTTGTTGAAATGGATGATAAACGGTTTTTCCTGGAAAAATTTATTAAAGAAAACCCCGGCAGCAGAATCATTGTATTTGTCAGGACACGGGTTCGGGCCGAAAGAGTGGCAAAAGCGATGGGGCGGGTTGGGATAAGCTCAGTTACCATCCACGGGGAAAAGGAGCAAGCCGACAGGACCGAGGTGATGGCAACGTTCAAGGCCGGGGAAAGCAATATCCTGATTGCCACGGACATCAGTGCCCGGGGCATCGATGTTCCGAATGTCAGCTATGTCTTGAACTACGACTTGCCCGATCAGGCCGAGAACTATGTGCACCGGGTGGGCAGAACCGGGCGGGGCGTCAATGAAGGCGTTGCAATCTCGTTTTGCAGTAAAAAAGAACAGCCGCGACTCGAAGAGATTCAGGGGTTTTTAAATAAAAAGATTGAAGTGCTGAAAATGGGCAAGGAAAGCTACGCCCATACTGTCGCGTGCGCCACGAAGAGCAACGACGCGTTATCCCTGATCAGGGAGCATGAAGCCTGGCTGCAGAAAAAAAAGAAAAGAAAGAAAAGATAATAGTGACAGGCAGATTATATGTATGGAATGAATTAGTACTTCAAAAGGATATAATAACGAACCATATGCTATCTTTTCTTAACGTATTTAGAATGGAATTACTGGATAGTTGTAATATCCAGTTAGGGTATTAATTTTGTCTTCCGGTACGCTCTAAATATTCCCTTTGACATCAATGCGTGGATAGTATTAAAAATGCGGACTAAATATATTTAAACGATTGGAAACTTTATTTCGGATATAGGAGCTAACATATGGATGATGAAATATTTTATGAATATAAATCAAGTCAGTATGGCGACGGTGTCTTGCTAGATGAATACAGGAGTGAGTTTTCCCTTGTAGCGGCAAAACGTAAGGATGGTAAGGTCTTTATGGACTGGGTTTTTCCTCAAAAAAGAGACGGTAGCAAGGAACCAATTGACAAAAGCCTGCCCTGGAAGATCAAACTCGGTCCCAAGGCAGAAGCTATCAAAGCGCTAAAATTTTTTTTAGAGAAGTTGGAGGGTGGCACATCTCCCCCTGGTGATACTCCAGATGATACTTTGGGTATGGACGCTCCGTCTGATGATACTTGGGGAAAGGACGGCCCATCTGATGATGATATTCCGTTCTGAGAGAGGTCAAAGAAGTAAATTAATATAGTGTGGTCCGCGAGTTACCGACAATGACTGTTCTTTCCCAGCAGCCGGGAATTGATAAAATCATTTTTTTTGGCAGCGGGTCGGCAGAGGGCAGTTCAAATCATTGGGGTAGATGGGGACGCTCATTGTAAAAAGGGGTCAAGTCGAAAGCGCCGGTAAAAGCCGGCAAAGAGTAGGGGGTGAAAGTCCCCCGCATGGTAATGGATAGCGACCAGCCGTGGCCCCGAGTCATGCGTCGGCTACCCGTAAGGGGGCGGCGAAGCGTTGACAGGGGGCGTGCAGGCCTGGCTATTGAGCTCCGAAATCACCTATTTCGGGTTGCCGACCTTGTGACTTGGTGGGGAAGGCAATACGGTA
>JAFDFH010000403.1 GCA_019309945.1 Deltaproteobacteria bacterium | reverse complement strand
TAGGAGTTGTTTTAACGATCGCTATCTTTTTCGTTCTGGGGACATCTATAGCTATCGACGCCGAAACCATTAAGGTGGGGATTGTCCTGCCGCTGACCGGAAAGCTGGCTAAATTTGGGGAGATTGAGAACAAGTCTTTTCTTATGGCACTCGAAGAGATCAATGGCGGGGGTGGTATAAATGGGAAAAAAATAGAACTTATCATTGAAGACACTACCGGCAAACCTGATGTCGGGCGTTCAGCCATCGAAAAGCTGATCTCCCGGGATAATGTAATTGTTGTGGGTGGCGGCTATTCAAGCTCGGTAACATGGGCGACGGTTGCCGTGGCCCAGCAAAATAAGGTGCCGTTTTTGGTCAACACCGGTTCGGCCGATCGAATTACCGAGCAGGGCTGGCAATATATCTTTCGTTTGAATCCACCTGTAAGTGAATATCCCGGCGGATTTGCATCCTTCCTTAAAGAAGCTGCCAAAGATGTCAAAACGGTAGCGATACTCTATGAAAACTCCCTGTTTGGTCAATCCGGATCGAAAAAATTTGTTAAACAGTGTGTGGCCCTCGGTTTGAATGTATTGCTGAAAGAGGGTTATGAGGCGGGCGCCATCGACTTCAAACCTCTGTTGGTAAAAGTCAAGGCCAAAAATCCCGATTTGATATACATGATTTCTTACATCATGGATGCCTCTTTGCTCATACGGCAGTCCAAGGAACTCAAGTTGAACCCAAAGCTCTTTGTTGGCGGTGCCGCCGGTTTTACTTTACCTGAATTCCAAAAGAATGCAGGCAAAGCTTCGGAATATGTTTATTCCGCCACGCTCTGGACGCCTTCGGTTCCCTATCCAGGCGCCCAAGCTTATTATGACAATTTCGTTGCCAAATATGATACACCGACTGAATATCACGGCGCGGAAGCCTATGCGGCCCTGTACGTGATCGCCGACGCACTCAAAAGAGCGAAAGCGCTGACTCGCGACGGGGTTCGTGAGGCCCTGGCTACAACCAACCTAAAAACTGCATTTGGGCCGGTAAAATTCATCTCATACGATAAAAAGACGCAGCAGAACAAGCTTCCGACCTTTCTGGTTCAGTGGCTCGACGGCAAATTAGAAACCGTATGGCCGAAAAAAGTTGCTACCAGGCAATACGTCTATCCGGTGCCCAAATGGAGCCAGCGTTAGATTATACGGGTCTGTTGAACAGGGGGCGGGTATGCCCCGCCTCCGCTTTTCATGTTTACCCGCATTTTACATCTGACATAGACCGGAAACCTTTCCCCGCTTACTGCGGGAATTATTAGCAAAAAATCAGCAACTTCTCAAAAACTTATGGTTAAACCTACCAGCGGAGTCATCCGGTCATTTTTTTCAAAGCGGGCAACTGTTTGAAGCCGTTTAGGGCGGCTTACATAGACCACAACAGAATAAATCGTTGATTGCAGCTTGTTTGTGCTAAGCGACACACTCATTTTAGATCCCGTGCGGGGGTCACTGTTAGGCGCCCTTAACGGCAAGTTTTGCTCGCTTTGAAAAAAATGACCGGTTGGCGTAGCGGGCCTACCGGAACATATTGAGAAGTTATAAAAATCGGGCCTAAGCCTGTAAAATTGATCGAAAATCCCGGTTAACGAATCACATGTACATATTATGCTCACCATAAGGAGACCTTTGAAAAATGCTCATTTTTGTTCACGTTCAAGGACGGTGAATATTTTAACCACTGGAATACATTGAGTATTTTGAGGATTAAAATTTTAGCCGGACACAGAAATTGGGCAAAAGGGGCGTTTTGCAAAGGTCTCATAAGGTGAACGATGATACTGGAGTTGTTATGGAGGTATTTTTACAAACCCTGGTCGCCGGCATTTTAAAGGGAGGCCTTTATAGCTTAATCGGCATGGGGATGTCCCTGATTATGGGAGTAATGGGAATTATCAACCTGGCCCATGGTCAATTGATGATGGTCGGCATGTATGTCACCTTTGTCTGCTTCCATTATCTGGGGATTGACCCTTACATCGGAATGTTCATTAGCATGCCCGCCTTGTTTTTTCTCGGGGTGCTGATTCAAAAATTCACCCTCAACCCGCTCATGGAAGTGGAATCGATTCTGCCTGAGAATCAAGTGCTCATGACGGTAGGTATCGGTATGGTGCTGACCGAGATTGCCCGGTTTATCTTTAGCTCTGATTATAAATCGGTTCAGACAAGCTATTCCACATCCGCTTTTTACATCGGGGAGATCTCTTTCAGTGTCGCCCTGACAGTGGCTTTTTTTATTGCAATTGTATTTACGTTGATCATGTTTTGGTTCCTTTTAAAAACAGACCTTGGAAGATCCATTCGCGCCACTGCTCAGGACAAGGAGGCCGCTTTATTGATGGGAATAAATTCCAAACGGATTACGATCATCACCTTCGGTATCGGCTCGGCCCTTGTAGCCGCAGCCGGTACACTGCTCATACCGGTATACTATTTATTCCCGGATATCGGCGGTCCCTTTACGCGCAAAGCATTTGTGATCACAATTCTGGGGGGACTGGGCTCCACCGTGGGTGCTATGTTTGGTGGTCTAACGCTGGGATTGACTGAAGCCTTTGGCGCCACGTACATCGGGATGGCTTTTGATGACATGATCGGTCTCATTATTTTTATCCTGGTACTTTTGTTTCTCCCGGGCGGTTTTAAACGATTGACGAAGGTCTAGTAAGGAAAATTATAGCAGGAAATATCTAGTGTATATCCAGAAACGGTCTTTTTGTCCGATTTCTGCGTTATACTCAAAATATTATCCTCGGAATATCAACTATATGCCTGCGGTAAAGTTTTTCGCAGGCCTTGATCTCGAACAAAAATCCTCGTTTCTGGACGGACACTATCTATTCGATAACAACGAAAGGATGCGCATGAAAAAATTTGCGCCTTTGGTAATGCTTTTGATCCTGATCATCTTTCCCTTGGTGGTTCAAAATGCGTATTATCAACATCTGATGATCCTGTTTCTCATGTGGGTCGTGATCGGTTCGGGTTGGAACGTGATCGCGGGGTATACAGGGCAGGTCTCATTCGGCG
>JAFDFH010000402.1 GCA_019309945.1 Deltaproteobacteria bacterium | reverse complement strand
TTTGCCCGATCTCTGCGTTATGCTCAAAATTTTATCCTCGGAATATCAACTATATGCCTGCGGTAAAATTTTTCGCATGCCTTGATCTCGAACAAAAATCCTCGTTTCTGGACGGACACTAGTTAAACATACCAGCGGAGTCATCCGGTCATTTTTTTCAGGGCGGGCAACTGTTTGAAGCCGTTTAGGGCGGCTTACAGTGCCCCGAACAGACTAAATTGTTGATTGTAGCCTGTTTGTGCTAACCGACACACTCATTTTAGATCCCGTGCGCGGGGCACTGTTAGGCGCCCTTAACGGCAAGTTTTGGCCGTATTGAAAAAAATTAGCGGGTGGCGCAGCGGGCCTACCGGAACATATTGAGAAGTTACTGCATTTTGATCGCCCACATTCATATCGATAAATAATCCCCTTGTATAATCTTTCAGCATGCACTGGGCAAGGTCTATGGAATCAATACCCCTTGCAACAAACTTGTCTGCCAGTTGGCTTAGATCGAAACTAGGGGCTCACGCAATAATGCCTGAACAATTCCACTTGCCTAACTGGTACTTCAACCGGAAAAGATTTCGCGCCGGCATCATACATATAGCGCGTCCTGTGTCTGCCATTAACAAATTGAATTACACCTTCCTCAACAGGAGCAAGAAAACGAATCATTCTTTTTTCAGGCCGCGTTTCAATAAGAGGCCTTGCCATAACCGGCCTTGCGGATTGTAAGTATGATCTGATTCCATCTGCTATGTCTTTTTCCCATTTGTCGACAGGTGCAAGAAAGCTAAAATGCCTTTGCCAACATTCCATAAACTTTTCAGCATCCACGACTACTACGGTGTAGTTTTTACTGTAGGCAAGACTTCGCCATAGGCGGATCTCGGAAAAATACGGACGGTTATCTCCCAGTTTGACCAACCAATTTTCATTAAAAATTGAGTTTATTTCCATATGGTCCCAACATTAATACTGACTGGTCGGCGATTTTTTAGTCCAGCAAAACCATTCCATACCAGGACGGCAGCAGCTTGCCTTCCTTGTCGAACTCCAATTTGAATCCTAAAGGATCCAGTGTTTTCCCAAAATCAATTCCATAGGCGTCCATACTCGGTCTGGCCAAATGGGGATAACGGCAGGGATCCGGATATGCGCAGGTATCACATTGCACACACAAAACCAGGGCAAAGGAAAAATGGCAACCATAAGACAGCATCGCTTCTTTTTCTATTGCCAGGCACACGTCCTGCCCCACTTTCGGATCGGTCGCCTTAACGATGATCGCTTTTTTGTATTTTTCAAAGGCTTCCATAAACCTTTGCGGCGAAATATCCATATGGGGCGGACAGGTCCAGTATTTACCCCATCGATTGCATCCAAAGCGACATTTCAAAAAAGACCGCGGGTCGAAATAGATCTGATCGGTATTCACCAGTCTGGCTTCGTCAGCGCCCAGATCAATGCTTTTTTGGATCAAGGATTCCAAATTATCTTCCATCGCCCTCCCCCTTTTCGCACTGATAAAAATGAAATTTTCCAAAAAAAGTCTATGTGACTTATCTTACTTTGCGGGCAAATACAACCGGCTGCTAAGTTTTTATAAAGATTAAAATCCTGCCCTAACCGTTCAATGACTGTATTATAAATACATAAAAATATTCAATACTTAAAGTATTGACAGCATCAAAAAAGGCAAGATATATTAGACAAACGGGATGTGCTGATTCATCTATTTTTTCCTAAAACTGAAGCGGATACAGGCATTTTATCATATTCGGAAGACCTTTGAAAAATGCTTCCCGCTTTCAGCGGGATTCAAGTTCAAGGAAGGCGATCCCGCCATGGCGGGATTAACCACAGGAATACATTGAGTATTTTGAGGATTAAAATTTGAGTCTGACATAGAAATTGGGCAAAAAGGGGTGTTTTGCATAGGTCTTTTCGGGGGATCTTTTATGGCGTTTAAAACTCTATTTATCGGTATTGTATTTGCGATGGGCATGTTTGCCCTCAAAAGCGGTGTCGGGCTTCACTACCTGCTGACCCGCAAACAGGACAAAATCACCAGATCGGTATTCTTGGCACTCTTTGCGCTGACTTATTTATTATTGTTTTTGGGTTGTTCGTACATATTGCAACGAATCGATCTTGTGGCCCACTCCGCAACGATTCAAAAATTTATGCAATCCGGCATGCTGGTTCATATTGCCATGGCCGCCGGACTTGCCGCCTGGGGCATCATCCTGTTAAAACGCCAAGAACAAATCTCGGCGCATGCCAGCTATGGATGGTTGGCCCTCGTTGTCCCTTGTCCCGTCTGCCTGACGGTCATCTTTCTGAGCGTTGCCTTCCTCGTCGCTTATTTCCCGGATGCAGGCTACCTGGCAGTCACCTGGGCATATTGCGTGTTCATGGGCATTGCACTCTTCACCGTCCTGGGCATGACCTTATGGGGAATCAAGTCCGCTTCCACTCCTGAAGCCGACATGGGGGCGGCCATGCTCATCATCGCCGTTTATTTCTTCCTTTCAGTCGTTATCATGCCCCAGTTCGGAGAAATGGACAGTATCTACGGCATCGCCGCTTACAAAGGAGAAAAACAAACCATTAAAATTGGAGAATTGTCTTTGTTGTATGCCATCATGGCTGCTTTATTCGCAGCCGGTTTTTTAAAAATGATCATAAAATCTAAAAGGAAATTTAAATGGGTATAGGTGCTCTATTAAAATCATTTATATATTTGATCGCTTCTTCCCTTTTTTACCCGGTTTTGTTTTTACTGGTCGTTTTAACGGTATGGATTCTTATTTACGGGGGTTCCTTTTTTGCCGAATGGCTGGAACGCGTGAGGCTGTTCAAGTATCAACCGGAAGACCTTCCCAAAATTATAAAAGAACCGGATGATCGTCGGATTTTCTCACATCGGGTAAACTACTACATTGAAAACTTACGTCGCATTCTGGTCAATCCCGGTGAATCCATTGAGGTCGTGGTAGAAAATATTCTCCAGGAAAAGACCCTGAGTCTCTGGAAATCACTCGATCGGGCCAGGATGGTAATTCGCGTCGGACCAAGTCTGGGATT
>JAFDFH010000401.1 GCA_019309945.1 Deltaproteobacteria bacterium | reverse complement strand
CAAGGCAGACGGCAACACATGTTCCGCAGCCCACGGTAAGAACCTTTTTATAGTCCTTTAAAAGAGTTTTGATTTCCTCAAAAGGCTTTCTTTCAGCAACTATCATGTGTCCTCCTATTTATCCTCAATACGTTTATTTTCAACCCACACCGCTATTTCAGGCAAAAGCTGTGCGATCCGTGTTGGATTGGATCAATTCCAGGCTGCTACATGCCAAATAACTAGGGCATTGTCAAGGGGACGGGGGAATTTTTTGAGAAAAAACTCATAACATTCAGTTTGGTCGACAAATAATCGCTCAAGGTGACGATGAAAATTTGCAACCTATTGATATTAATTTATTTAATTATTTTTGATGGGCTTCGCCCAACGCTTAGCCTTGATCTCGAACAAAAATCCTCGTTTCTGGACGGACACTAAATAGCGAAGGAAAAAGAGGTTGAGGTTTTGATTTTTTTATAATATCCGGTATCAAGCTTGACAAATTTAAATTTATAATCATTTCATATTTAGTGCCCGAACGAAAACTAGATAGTTTTTCCAAGTTCAAGGAAGGCGAAGATTTTAACCGTAGGAATACATTAGCGTATTTTGAGGATTAAAATCTGAGCCTAACGCAGAAATTGGGGGAAATAGCAGTTTTCGTTCAGGCACTATTTAAGTTGCCGGTGATTGACACAGCAAATTAATACATAACCTTATTATTTTACCATGCGCCTATTATGATGGGGTATCTATGCAAAATGATGATGTTAAGCAACGTTTACCCGCCAGAGGCAAAAAGCAAATCGATAAAAAAATATTTCTTCTTAAAGGCGAGATTCCTGTGCGTACGGATGCCGAGGAGGAATATCTGCTCAGGGCCGTTGATGCGTTTAAAAGAAGGCTATGTGTGATCTCCCCGGACTTTCAGATCCTGGCCGTAAACTTTACAACCGATGTGGCTGTTGGGTCGGATATTATTGGGCAACATTGCTATAAGGTATTCTATGATCGTTCGACGCCTTGTAAAAACTGTGCGGTAACCGAAGCGGTTAAGACCAAAAAACCCGCCCTTCGACCTAAAATTGACGATGCCATGGATCTGGGGATGCTCCCCTGCCTTTATTCCTATCCGATTATTTCAGACGGAAAGATAGATGCCATGGTTAGCATGGATTTTGATCTTCCCACCCAGAGTGGCCTGCAGGAAAAACTTGAGCGCTCCAATGCCTTTTTGCAAAATTTAATCCTTAGCGCGGTCAACGGTGTCATTGCAGCGGACCGCAAGGGCAAGATTCTTTTTTTCAATGACGTTGCGTCGGATCTGTTAGGCTATAGCGTGGAAGAGGCCCTTAACGACCTGAATATCCGGGATATCTACCCGGGCGACGGTGCCTATCAGGTGATGAAAAAGCTGAGGAGTGAAGAATATGGCAACAGGGGCAAACTTATATCATACTTCGTGGATGTTGCTTCAAAAAATGGTGCAACCATCCCCATCAGCCTGAATGCGTCCATCGTGTACGAGGGCGGCCTGGAAATCGCTACCATCGGTTTTTTTCACGACCTGCGCGAAGAACTCCAGTTAAAAGAAGAGTTGGAAAAGACTCGGATACAACTCTTCCAGGCTGAAAAAATGTCCTCGCTTGGCAAACTGGCCGCAGGCGTGGCCCATCAACTAAACAACCCGCTGGGAGGAATCACCCTTTATGCCAAACTCATGATGGAGGATTACGAACTGGAAGAGGGGGCCAGGGAAGACTTGCACCGTATTTTAAAAGACGCCGAGCGGGGTCGTGACATTGTTAAGGAATTGCTGGAATTTACCCGGCAAACCCGACAATTAATGCGTCCGAACGACATCAACCATGCGATCACGCGAACCCTGTTTTTACTTGAAAACCAGGCGCTGTTTCAGAATATTAAAATTGTTACAAATCTATCATCCGCCATTCCTCCCGTATACTCGGACATCCAGCAGCTAAACCATATGTTCATGAACATTATCCTAAATTCGGTCCAGGCAATGGACGGGAACGGGGAATTGACCGTGAAAACCTATAATTCAACAAATGAAAATTGGGTCTGTATTGAATTTTCAGACACCGGTCCGGGGATCCCCAAAGACGTACTTCCCCATGTATTTGAACCCTTTTTTACGACCAAGGAAGAGGGCCAGGGGACCGGTCTGGGGCTCAGTCTCGTATACAGCATTGTGGAAAACCATGGTGGGAATATCAAAGCCTGGAATAACCCCGGTAACGGTGCTACTTTTCAGATCGATCTTCCCTTACAAAATACAGACAGTGGAGACCACCAAGATGGAAAATAGACCCAACGGAATTCGCGTTCTTATTGTTGACGATGAAAAAGATATTCGGGATGCCTCTGAACGGATTCTAACCAAAATGGGCTTTGAGGTTGTCAAGGCCAGCCGCGGGGACGAAGCGATCCAAATCCTGCCGGAAAAACAGGTTTCCATTGTTCTCCTTGACCTGAAGATGCCCGGCTTAGATGGAATCGAAGTGCTCAAACGAATTCAAGCAATGGATAAAGACATCCTGGTGATCGTAATCACCGGATACGCAACGGTGGAGACGGCCATCGAAGCAATGAAACTCGGCGCATACGATTTTATCCCTAAACCCTTTGAACCTGACCATCTGCGTATTGTCGTGAATCGGGCCCAGGAAAAGCTGCGCCTGGCCTGGGAAGCCGAGCGGCTTGAACAGGAACGCCGGAGAACCCTGGCGGATCTCGACACCGAAAAAAGCCGTGTTCGCACCATTATTGAATCGCTTCCCAACGGAGTGGTCGTCACCAACACCCAGGGGCAGGTGGTTTTTATGAATCCAGCCTTCCGTTGGCTTCTGGATCTCGATCCGGAGTGTCCTTCCGGAAATCAAATCGATGCGTATCTGCCGGAGGACGGACTTTGCAAACTTATCATGGAGATTTCTCAGGGCAAACACGTCGATTACGATGACATTCCCACCTATGAGTTTGCCGTTTCAGACCAAAGGTATTTGATGGCCCGAGGGCAGCCGGTACTGGGGGAGCGAAAAGAATGCCTGGGAGCAGTGGTTAACCTTGAGGA
>JAFDFH010000073.1 GCA_019309945.1 Deltaproteobacteria bacterium | reverse complement strand
AAGCCCGGTAAAGGCGGAAAAGATAAGGTCGTTGTTGTCCCAGCCACAGTCGAGGAAAAATTTATTCATGATACGTCGTTCCAACCCCCAATGGAAGATGAATCCTCCGGCGGATCAGGAGAAGGGGAAGAGGGCGATATCATCGGTGAACAGCCGGTCCGATCACCGGATGGTTCCGGGGCTGGTGCCGGCGAAGGCGAGGGCGGTTTACATGAACTCGAATCCAGTGCTTTTGCTCTTGGTAGGATTCTCACCGAACAATTTGAACTCCCCAATCTCAAAGACAAAGGTAAAAAACGCTCCCTTACCCGTTATACCTATGATCTGACGGATCGGCACCGGAGTTTTGGGCAGTTCCTCGATAAGAAAGCCACGCTGCGAAAAATTCTGGAAACCAATATGGCTCTGGGAAATCTACCCGATTTAAACGCGATCGATCCGAGCCGTTTTTTGGTTGCGCCCAGGGATAAAATTTATCGTATTCTCTCACGCGAGAAGGATTTCGAGTCCCAGGCCATGGTATTTTTTCTAAGGGACTACTCAGGCTCCATGGCTGGAAAATCTACAGAATTGGTCGTGACCCAGCACGTTCTGATATACAGCTGGCTTTTGTATCAGTATGCCAAACAAGTGGAATCCCGCTTTATCCTCCATGACACTGAAGCAAAAGAAGTTCCCGACTTTTACACCTACTACAATTCAAAAGTAGCTGGCGGCACCAAAGTGGCGGCTGCCTTTCGCATGGTAAACGATATCGTAGAAAAGGAAAACCTGGTCCAGGATTACAATATCTACATTTTTCATGGTACCGACGGCGATGACTGGGATACGGACGGCAAGGAAACCATTCCCGAAATAAAAAAAATGCTGATCTATGCCAACCGAATCGGAATTACTATTGCCGAACATACTTCCTCAAACTCGCGGAACAACACCGAGGTTGAAAAATATCTCAATAAATCCAAGTTGTTGGAAGAAAAGCCGGATTTGATCCAACTCGATGTCATGAACGAAAATGCGGATGAACAACGTCTGATTCAAGGAATAAAAAAGCTGATAAGCCAATAACCTGAGGGATCAATCGTAATCCCTTACTAAGCCAAGATCATGGAATTAATCGACCAGCATATCAAAAAAATTATGGAGGGGTGCAAAGCGCGCGCGCGCGAGGCCGGTCTGTCCTTCGATGATGAGACCCTGGAGTATATCGTAACCAACCGGGACCTGTTAGAACTCTCCCCCAAGGCAATGATTCCAACCCTTTACGATTACTGGGTCCATGATGTGGAAGTTCTTAAAGAAAAAGGGAAGTATGAGCTTTACCCTGACAATCCATATGAAACCGTTATTAACACCCGCCCGGCCATTTCTTTTTATAATGACAATAACCCGGACTGGTTAAACGTGATGATCTTCTATCACGTTCTGGCCCATATCGATTTTTTTAATAACAACCTCTTTTTTCGCCACACCTGGGATTATGATTTTTGCGGTCAGGCCCTGTCGGATAAACGTGTCATCGCCAACCTCCGGTCTGAAAAAGGGAGATGGGTTGATTATGTTATCGAGTTTACAAGAGGGATTGATAATCTTGTCGGATACCATGACGAACTCGCCCGGATGAACCGATTCCCGCTGACTATTCTGCCAAAACGTTTGAATTATTACTTTGATGTGTTTCTGCAGTCCGATAAAAAGGTGAATATCACTGAATATGTAAAAGAAATTGAAAGATACAACGACTGCGTGAAGAAGGAAGGAGCGTCGGGTGAAAAAACCTTCTTTACGGAAGTGAACAAGCAATATCCCGAATTCGAAGCAATTTACGAAAAAAGTCTTAAAAAAAAATCCGCCGACAAGCTGGATCTGATACAATTTCTTATGGAAAACTCCGTTTTCTTGAACAGGGAAGAGAACAAATGGATGAAATCGGTCATGCAGATTGTGCGAAAAACATCCTTGTTCCTACAGCCTCAAATCCGAACCAAAATCATAAACGAAGGATGGGCCAGCTACTGGCACGAAACGCTTTTCCTGCAGGATGACCGTATCAAAGGGCATGAGGTCGATTTTGCACGGGTCAATGCCGCCGTTACATCACAACCCCGCGTGGGACTAAACCCTTATGCCCTGGGCATGCGCCTGTTTTACGACATCGAGGAAATGACGGATAAAGGAAAATACTCGATTGAATTTGAACAACTTCTGGATGCCGATAAACGCAAACTTTATAATGCCCACACAGGCAAGGGACGGGATTTTATTTTTAACGTCCGCGAAAACTTCAGTGATTTCATGCTTATCAATACTTTTGTGGACCAGGATTTTGTTACCCGCAACAAACTGTTTGTCGCCGGAAGGCGCTTGAACAAAGACAAAATGGTCTGGGAGTATTATATCAAGAGTCGGAACGTTAAAGCCTATCGCCAGATGCTGTTAGACATCCTGTACCATCCGCCACACATTACCATTGATCCGGAAAAAAGTAAGCACAACGCTTTGTATCTCATCCATCACTTTGAAGGCAAACCTCTGGTAAGCGACTTTATTTCTAACACGATGATCGGGATCGAATATTTGTGGGGTGGTCCGGTCCATCTTGAAACGAATGAAGTCGTGCGAGTTACTCCCACTCAAAAAAAGAATTTGGCAACACGGCCTTCTGTGCGGGTCTATGAAGAGGAAGAAAAACCGGAAATACAATGGCGCCGGGTATTGTATACCATGGAAAATCGCAAGATGACCAAAAAACCGATTTAAAATCGCAAAATGTGCACTCCTCTTATACCATGCGTCTATCTTCGGACTGATATTTAAAAAGGGAAAACGCCATGGAAAATTTCGAAAAGGCGATGGAAAATCTAAACCGCAGCATGAGCGACCAGCATCAATATGCGACAATTCCCTTCGAGGAATTCCTCAAGGCCCTGACCGAAAAGCCATCTATCGTAATGCGCAATATTTTCCAGGTGTTTCATGACATGCTCAACCACTACATCGAAAAAGGCATTGATGAGTATCCCGATGACCCGGAGTCTATCGGATTCATCAACTACGACTGCAGCAAACTTTTTGTCGATGACTCCGACCATCCGTTCTTTGCAGACCGACTCTTTGCCAACAGGTTGATCAATCACGTCGTAGAATTAAAAAAAGGCGCACAGCAAAATAAAATCTATATTTTTAAAGGACCTCCAGGATGCGGCAAAAGTACATTTCTAAACAATCTGCTCAAAAAATTTGAAGAATATACCCATACGGAAAACGGCTTGCGATACGAAACGGTCTGGAGGCTGGATCGCAAGTTACTGGGAAGTTACACCGAACGAGAGACTATTCCTTTGTTGGAAAAACTATCTCAATTGCTGGGTAATATCGAACACGATTCAAATAAACTTGACGATCACCACGACCTTTCCGGTTCAACCCAGGAACATTATCAGTTATTCGAAGACGATCAACCTTCGGAGACAACCGAAGGTTACTTGGAGGTCCCCTGCCCCACCCATGACAATCCCGTCTTGATGATCCCCAAAGAACACCGGAGATCCTTTTTTGACGATCTGTTTAAAAATGACAAATTTAAGTGGAAACTCTCCACTGAAAAAGAATACGAATGGGTGTTCAAGGACATCCCCTGCACCATTTGTAGTTCCCTGTATCAGGCCCTTTTAAACCGGCTCAAAAGCCCTCACAAAGTATTTCAAATGATTTATGCCCGGCCCTATCTATTTAACCGACGGCTGGGCGAAGGTATCAGTGTCTTCAACCCGGGAGACAAACCGATGCGGCAAACCATTCTGAGCAATGCCACGCTCCAGAGACGAATCAACACTATTCTCAACGACAGCAATCTGGTTAAATATATTTTTTCCCGATTCGCGAAGACCAATAACGGCATTTACGCCCTTATGGATATTAAATCTCACAATACAGAACGGTTGATCGATCTTCATAATATTATCAGCGAAGGCATCCACAAGGTCGAAGATATTGAGGAAAATGTGAATTCACTCTTTATCGCCGTTATGAATCCTGAAGACAAAAAAAACATTCAGGATTTTCAGTCTTTTTCAGATCGTATTGAGTACATGAGTATCCCCTATGTTCTTGATCTGAACACAGAAGTAAAAATTTACCGCAACATTTTCGGCGGCCATATTGACGAGCGCTTCCTCCCTATCGTTTTATACAATTTTGCCCGGGTGATTATCTCGACCCGGCTGAACACCAAGTCAGAAGCCTTGTTGGAATGGATTGAAGATCCTGATAAGTACCGCCTCTATTGCGATAAAAATCTGCAACTTCTCAAGATGGAAATTTATACGGGAAATGTCCCATCATGGCTAACGGAAGAAGACCGAAAACGATTTACGGCCAAACGGCGCAAAAAAATAATTGCCGAATCGGAAACCGAAGGAGAGCAAGGCTTTTCGGGGCGCGATTCCATCAAAATATTTAATGAATTTTACTCCCTTTATGCCAAGGAAGACAAACTCATCAATATGTCTATGCTACGCGCATTTTTCGATAGATCCGAGAAAGATCTGAATATATTGATCCCCGAAGGATTTATTGATTCACTGGTTCAAATGTATGATTACGCCATTCTACAGAAAGTCAAAGAATCGCTCTACGATTACAATGAAAAGCAGATTTCACGGGATATACAAAATTATCTTTTTGCACTCAACTTTGAAACCGATTCTGTTGAAATCTGTAAATTTACCGGAGACAAGCTGGAAATTACCGAAGATTTTCTCGAAAGTATTGAAATCCGTTTACTGGACCCAAAAATAGACAAAGATAAGCGCATGTCCTTTAGAAAAGACACTCAAAAAGAATATACAGCTAGAACATTAACCCAGGAAATCATGGTTGAGGGAAAATCTGTCCCCGAAACAAAGCTTTATAAATCCCTGCATGAAAGATATGTTTATAACCTGAAAGAAAAAGTGCTCGATCCCTTCCTAGAAAATGAAAACTTTAGGCGGGGTATCAAGGACTATAATAAAGAAGACTTCAAAACCTACGATAAACGCATCCGGGAAGACGTCACGTTTATGATGAACAATCTGTGTACGAAATACAATTATACCGCTCGCGGCGCAAAGGAGATCAGCATTTATGTCATCGATAATGACATCGCTCAAAAGTTTTCAAATGCAGAGAAATAGCTCCTGGACGTTCGATGGTGTTTTGAAACCGCTTCTATCGTAAAACGTGTTCAGAAACCGGGATACTTATGTTTGGTAGATTGGACCATCATCCGGACTTCCCCTCCCATTATGTAACCCCCCGAAATGTGGATATCTGGTTGCCACCTGGCTATCGTGGAGCAGGTGCAAACCGATTCCCCGTTCTCTACATGCACGATGGGCAGAACCTCTTTGACCCCAAAACCTCGTTTATGGGCGTGGACTGGGGAGTGGATGAGGCCATGTTGCGTTTAATCGCAGAGGGCCAAGTGAGAGGTGCTATTATTGTTGGAATCTGGAACACTGCAAAGCGGTTCCAGGAATATCTTCCTAACAAACTATTTGAAACATCGCGAGAAACAGCTATGAAGATCCGGATAGAAGCGAAGTATCACGACAAACCAATATCGGATGACTATTTAAGGTTTGTGGTTGAGGAACTGAAGCCGTTTGTAGACCGGAACTATCAGACGATGTCGGGGCGATCGAATACCTTCATGATGGGGTCAAGCATGGGTGGATTGGTTTCTTTGTATGCGTTGTGTGAATACCCACAGGTATTTGGGGGGGCAGGATGTTTGTCAACCCATTGGCCGGCGGTCGATGGAATATTGATCGGCTATCTGGAACGGACATTGCCCAAACCGGGTGCCCATAAGGTGTACTTTGATTATGGTACGGAGACGCTGGATGTGTCGTATGAGGGCTATCAGAGGCAAGTGGACGATGTAATGCAAGCGACCGGATATGTTAAGGGTAGAGAATGGATAACGCAGAAGTTTGAGGGAGCCGAACACTCGGAACGGTCGTGGCGGGAACGCGTACATATACCTTTGATTTTTTTCTTTGGCAAGGAGCCGGCCTGACCAGACCTATTCTTCATGGAATCAACCATGTCGCGTTCAACCTGTTTTCATTCCAGTCAAATATAGCTCGCTGATGCCCTACTATTTTCAATAGCAACCAATCTATTGAATCAATTCGACAAGTAATTACCATGAAATTTTTGCGACCTCTTGCGCTTTCAAAAATTGTTGGAATTTTATTAAGCAAAAAATCGGGCAATCCAGATGATGGTTTATCAATCGGTGTACCGGGAGATTGAGTCGCACAATAATTGAGGCGACTCGTTATTGTGATAGCAGCCCATTGGTCGTCCGCAAACTGATCATCCATGTGTAAATTTGCTTGCCCTGATATTCTCAACTGAACCTTTTTGTTCGGATGATAAAAAAGCCAACTGACTTTATTAAATTTAGATATCTCTTGAGCCTTCGGTGCTCTGCCATCTGTATGGCAAACCAGAATCCGATCAGATAATATTAATTTCCGGAGGATAACAGTGCGCAGGCTACAACCATCTTTTCCGGTTGTTCCTAATACCGGCCAATGAAACGGATCATTGAAATGCGTGACGCCCCGTTCGAGCATTGTCCAAACTCCATCCAGTACCCCCTCAAGCGTATCCCATTTTTCTTTTCTTTTCTTCATATAATTCCTCTATCTAGTGCCCACCATTCCGGCTCAAAATTCGGTATGTCTTTATTTCAAATAGCGAATTATTTTTTGGCGATTTTGTTGATGATCTCCTGGTGTTCTTCCGTCAAGGAGAGCAAGGCGTCCTGGGAGGACAAATAGTCCAGATGGGATTTTAGATCAGACCTGAGACCCTGGTAAACCCCCCGTTTGATTACTTTCAATGCGGGCCGGGGCTAGGTGACCACCTCTTTAACCCAGGATAGGGTATCCTCTATAAGCGTGTCATCCGAAAAAAGCCGGTTGACCATCCCGATTCGAAGCGCTTCTTCGGCAAGTACTTCCCTGCCGGAAACAAGGATTTCCATGGCGTGCCCCAAGCCCACGATTCGCGGTTTCCAGAGCCTGAATCAGGCTCTCGATCATCTGGTGAGAAAACACATTGCGTTTTTCGGGTCGGTTGAGGGTAATTATCACAATGTCTGTTTGTTATTTATACACAAGGTCAGCATAATCCATTTTAAAATTTCCTTTGCTTGCCCAGAATCGCGGTGGCAATGATGTTTTTCATGATTTCAGGGGTTCCGCCGGCAATTTCCAGGGCCTTGACATCCCGCAGCAGGCGTTCAAAAGGTGTGTCACGATAGCAGCCGTGGCTGCCGACAATTCGAATAGCGCTGTTGACGGCTTCCACGGCCGTTTCACCGGCATAATATTTGGCCATGGACGCCGGAGCGGACACATCGCCGTCGCACTGCTCCAGCTGAGCAGCTTTATCACGGAGCATGACAGCGGCTTCAAGTTTCGTGCAAAGATCCGCGATTATCCATCGGATGCCTTGAAAATCCGAAACTCTTGACGGCCCGATTTCCCGCCTTTTTGCAAACTCGATGGCTTGTTCCAGGGACTCCCGAGTGATTCCTATAAATGTGCTGGCGTTTCCCAGGCGGGAAAAATTAAACGTTGAGATGAAAACCGACAGCCCTTTTCCCTCTTCACCAACCACATATGTATCCGGAATTCGGCAATCGTTAAACTCCAGCGCATAAATGGGTGATGATCTCAATCCCATGGGGTCCAGTTTTTCCTTGATCACGAAGCCGGGGGTTCCCTTTTCAACCAGGAATACGGTGAGCCCGAGATCGGTCTTGGCAAATACATTGAGCACATCGGCCTCGGCAGCATCGTTAATATGGGTCTTGGCGCCGTTTAAGATAAACGCGGAGCCATTGCGTCGGGCGGTTGTTTCCATTCGCGCGAAGCTGGAACCCATATCCGGTTCGGAGATCGCCGTGGCTGCATGAATATCTCCAGAACACAAGCCCTTCAGAAACTTTTCTTTCAGGTTCTCGCTGCCGTGGGTCAGAATCATTTTCTGCGTTTGAAAGATGCCGTTGTGGATGGTACCGGCGCCCAAGCGCCCGAGTTCCTCACAAAGCAGGCAATAGCCCATGGTGCCGAGTTCCATTCCGCCGTATCGCTGTGGAACCGCTGCACCCAGGAATCCTTCAGATCCGAATTTTCGAAAAGTCGCACGCGGAAACAGGGATTTTCGGTCATAATAGTCGATTTCCGGCTCCATCTGCTCCTTTATGAACTTACGGGCCTTTTCCTGAAACCTCGTGAGATCCGGATGGTAAGAAAAATCCATGCGATAAGTCTCCTTAATCTTCTACACCTGTACCAATCTCCACAGGCACCCGTTCATTTTTTCAGGAGGCAGAAAAACACTCGTTTTAGTAGAACATTCATTTAAAGGAAGAATACCGAATTTCTTCAGGTGGCTGAGGACTTCCTCAAGATCGTCTACTTTGACACCGATATGATGTAACCCCTCTGTTCCCGAAACAAAGGAGGAGGTGGAAAACGCATAAAGCGCATGAAAATATGCCTCACCGACAGCGAACCGGTCACAGCGGCATCCAAGGGCCGGATCTTTCTTGGCGGCGATGAATTCAGCACCCAGCTTGTTGAGAAAAAAGTCACGGCCCTGTGCGCCGTCGGCGACTCTCACGGCAACGTGGTCAATCCCCTTGACCAGGGGATCATATGCCATTGTCTGAGGATTTCGTTGCATGAGTTGCATACCCATCCGTAGTGTCGAGCGCGGATGTAAAAAGGTAAACCGCATGCCCTTTTCCCCAACTGTCCCGAAGATTTCAACCCCGTTATCCTCCAGCTTTCG
>JAFDFH010000400.1 GCA_019309945.1 Deltaproteobacteria bacterium | reverse complement strand
GGGCGCCAACCGGCCCTGGTTGTGCGAGGTTCCCGATCCGCTGACCAAGGTCGCCTGGCAGACGCCCGTGCTGATGCATCCGCAAACCATGAAAACAAAAGGACTGGCCCAGGCCGACATCATTGAAATTAGAACCGGTAATGGCCAATTAGAAGCGCCAGTTTATGAATACGAAGGGGTCCATCCCGATAGCCTGGTGATGGCCATCGGACAAGGGCACCAAAATTATGGACGATATGCCGCCGGTGTGGGGAATAATCCGCTTAGGTTGCTGCCGCCCAATACGGAACCTGTTTCCGGCGGTCCTGTTTGCGTGGCGCCAATCATATCGGCCCGTGCAACCGGACACGCCGCGAAACTGGCACATACCGACGGCAGCCGCATCCAGCATGGCCGCAAAATCGCCCTCTCCATTTCACTGGACGACCTCAACCAGGGAAGACCCCATGACAAACACGGTTTGACCATGAATGACTTTCCGCTCACCCTTCCGCTGCCGGAAGGCTACGATCCAAAACGGGATTTCTATCCGCCCCATGAGCATGATACCTATCGTTGGGGCATGGCGGTGGACCTTGACAAATGCATTGGATGTGCTGCCTGTACGGCGGCCTGCTACGCCGAGAATAACATCGGTGTGGTGGGCGTAAAACGGATCGTTGAAGGCCGTGAAATGGCATGGTTGAGGGTGGAACGGTATCACGATCCTGAACGCATGGAAAAAATCACGTTTCTCCCCATGATGTGCCAGCACTGCGACAATGCCCCGTGCGAATCGGTATGCCCGGTGTATGCCCCCCACCATTCAAAAGAAGGCCTCAATAACCAGATTTACAACCGCTGTATCGGAACCCGCTTTTGCTCTCAGAACTGCCCTTATAAAGTACGCCGTTTCAACTGGTTCGACTGGGAATGGCCTGATCCACTTCATTTGCAGCTGAATCCCAATGTCACTGTTCGCAGTAAAGGCGTCATGGAAAAATGCTCGTTTTGCATTCAGCGAATCAAAACCGTTCACAACATCGCCAAAAACGAAAAGAGAATGATAACGGACGGAGAGGTCGTTCCGGCGTGCGTGCAAACCTGCCCAACCGGAGCCCTGCTGTTCGGTAATCTCATGGACAAAAACAGCCGGATCCGAAAGCGGGTAGAGGACTCGCGGGCGTATCAGGTCATGGGATACCTGAACACCAAACCGGCCGTGATTTATTTGAAAAAAGTGACCCAGGAAGTTTAGTAGAAAAATGACCGAACTGACATTTGCCGAAATAGATCGGACCGTCCTGAACACCCTGAAACCTCCGGCGCGTAGCTATTGGTTGATCGTAGGGATCCTGTTTGTGGGTGTGTTGATCGGAGCTTCCTGCTGGATCTATCAGATTCTCACGGGCATTGGTGTGGCCGGAATGAACATCCCGGTCGCCTGGGGAACCTATTTGATTAATTTTGTATTCTGGGTGGGAATCGCACATTCGGGGACGCTCATCTCCGCCATTTTACACCTGCTCAGGGCCGGATGGCGCAATCCGATTGCCAGAGCCGCTGAAACCATGACGGTCTTTGCAGTCTGCATTGCCGGGCTCTTTCCGTTTATTCACCTGGGCCGGGTCTGGTTGGTATTCTACATGCTGCCCATCCCCAATCAGAGAAACCTGTGGCAAAATTTTCAATCCCCTCTTATGTTCGATGTCGTGGCCATCAGCACATACTTTATGGTGAGTTCACTGTTCTGGTACACCGGGCTGCTCCCCGATCTTGCCATCGTGCGGGATCGTGCCACGGGAACACGCAAGAAACTCTTTACGCTTATCTCTCTGGGATGGACCGGTGCCCATGAACAGTGGCGTCATTATGCCCGCGGATATCTGTTTTTCGCCGCCCTGGCAACCCCTCTGGTAATTTCCGTGCACAGTGTGGTGTCATGGGATTTTGCGCTGGGAGTTGTGCCCGGCTGGCACACGACCATTTTTGCACCCTATTTTGTGGCCGGTGCCATCCATTCCGGACTGGCCATGGTATTGACGCTGATGATACCCATTCGAAAACTCTTTCATTATGAAAAAATTATCACCGTAAAAGTTTTAGAAAACGTTGCCAAAACTATTATTTTCACCGGTTTAATTGTGGGGTTTGCCTATGGCACAGAATTTTTCATAGCCTGGTACAGCCATAATCCTCTGGAAACGGCCATTTTTCAATATCGAGCCACAGGCGACTATGCCCTTGGATTCTGGATCATGGTAATCTGCAATACGATAATCCCCCTGCTTTTCTTTTTCAAGCGGATCCGGACGACGATTGCCTGGCTGTTCGGTATTTCCATTTTTGTCAATATCGGTATGTGGTATGAGCGTTTTGTCATTATTATCTCAAGTGTAAGCCACGATTTTAGCCCTCACGCCTGGGGGCTGTATTCACCGACAATCATTGAATTCGGTATCATGCTGGGCTCTTTTTGTCTTTTCTTTTTCCTGTACCTTCTCTTTGTCAAGCACCTGCCGTCGATTTCTATGACGGAGATGAAGGAAGCCGTTAATCAAGGAGCAAACCATGCCGACTGAATACTCTGTTATGGGTTTGTTCACGGACGAAAACCGGGCTGTATCCGCCATTGAGGCCATCAAGGACTCGCCTTGGCAGTTGCGTCGTGTGCACAGTCCTATTCCCAGCCATAAAATATCCGATGCTCTGGAATTGAAAAAGAGCAAGGTCGGTTATTTTACACTGGCCGGCGGAATCACCGGTTTTTTTTCCGGCTTTCTTCTGGCAGCTTTCACGGCCGCTCAATGGAATCTCATTGTCGGCGGAAAACCGGTCATTGCGCTGGTACCTTTCTTTATCGTAGGCTTTGAGTTTACCATTTTATTTGCTATTTTCGGTAATGTCGTGGGTCTTATCCACCAGATGCAGCTTCCCGAATTCAAGGAACTCGAGCAGTACGACCCCCGCTGTTCAGGGGATCATTTCGGCGTTACGGTTTCCTGCCAAGCAGACGAATTGGAAGGACTCAAGGCATTTTTTCAAACCAGAGGCGGAGAGATAAAAATTTTTCCAAACCAATAAAAAACAAAATGTAACTACTCACGTAGTCA
>JAFDFH010000399.1 GCA_019309945.1 Deltaproteobacteria bacterium | reverse complement strand
TAACGTAGTTCCCCTCAGTGCTAGAATTTGGAGAGCCAAGGCATCAAACGGCTTGCATGCACCGGCTGCTCAACTCAGAATTCTTTCCCGGTCGTTATCTTGAAAGGACTTTGTCAACTATTGTATCAAAATCCGCTTCGCTCAGCTCTTCCTTCTTTTGGATCGCCATTTCCTTGACACGCAAAAGAATTTCACTTATCTCGCCCTCTGATGCTGAGATTCCTCGTTTATCCAGCGCCATAAGAATTGAAGATGTCCCGCTCAACTTGCCCAGGCTCATCTCCGGGGGCGTTTGTCCCACGAGATCCCATCTGTAAGGAAATACCTCCAAAATGTGCTCTTCACCGCAATTGCGCCACCAATCGGTAACAATACCTGACTCTACATGAAAAAGGCGCTCTCCCGTGACAGGCCTGTTTGTGGGTACGGTAATGTTCCCTAGTTTGCGTATCAACTGCGCCGTCTTAAATAGCTTTTCGTAGTGGATGCCTATATTTATTCCATACTGTGTCAGCAAAGAAAGAGCGGTTTCCTCAAAGGGTGTGTTGCCCGCTCTTTCCCCAATGCCGGACATGCTTACATGTGCCACCGACGCCCCTGCCGCCAATCCGGTAATGGTGTTCACGACGCTGTGGCCGAAATCATTATGAAAATGGAGTTCCAGGGGCTTGTTGATTCGCTCCTGAGCGGTTTTGACCATAAGCGGAACCGCGTGGGCAGTTATGGTGCCTGCCGTATCCACCAGGGCAAGCGCATCCATCCATCCATCGGCTGCGACACGCTCAATTACGGTGAGATACCAGTCAATATCCGTGCGAGTTGAATCTATTGGAAAAAAAACGACGTACAGGCCTTCTTCATGAGCGCAGCGGGTCGCCTTTATGGAGGCATCGATTGCGCGTTCAAGGGGCCAGTTATATGCATTCTTCAGCATGTGTTCACTGCACGGTATCTCCACCATTGCGCCGTGAACACCGCAATCCGCCACCTGTTTCACATCATCGACGATACATCTCGCAAGCGCGAAGATCTTGGGTCCCAGATCCCGGCGGGCGATTTCCCTCACGGCGGCCTCATCCTCTTTGGATACTGCCGGCGTGCCTGCTTCAATACGGTGCACGCCCAGTTCGGCCAATGCTTCGGCAATCCGGACTTTTTCCTCTTTACCGAAAAGAAGGCCCGCCTGCTGTTCACCATCTCTGACGGTAAGGTCATGGAATTCAATATTTTCCGGAAACTGGAAAGATCCGGAAACTTCGGGCAGGTAGTTCCAGGGGCTTACAAACCATTGTTTGGTATGCCAAGGCTGATTATTTGCAGCCATATTCATGCCTCCTTTTATATCTGTATTTTTAATCCATTTAAGTAAGAAAAAATGTTTAAAGGATATATTTCGTTCCCACGCTATTCAACACAAAGGCCTCAGGCATCTCCTTGGCAAAAGCGTTTATGGCATTCCATCCGGTGCAATGGGTGGGCACGAGGATTTCAGGTGAGAATTTTTTCATTTCCTCCACAGTCCTGGGAATCAATCCTTCCCATGGGCCCGTCAAATGAAAACCTCCTATGACCGCATAGATTTTCTTTTCGTCCGTAAGCTTCTGCGCCTGCAAAAGCGTATTGATGATCCCCGGATGAGAACAGGCGGTAACGACGACCAACCCCTTGTCTTTGACATTGAACACCAGCGACTGCTCATCCTTCACCTCAGTGTCAGGCTTCATTTGTCCATCCTCAAGTTTTCTCCCGATGGGAAAACCAACCTCAAAATCAGTTACCATTTCAATTTCGCCGGTAAGCATGGCGAAGTCCGAAGCAAAAAGCGTAGGGGAGGTAATCTCCTGAATTTCTACGCCAAAATAATCAAACACCTTTCTGGATAATTGGGGCATCCGTGATGTCCTGCCATCTGGAAATTGGAGGTCACGCTGCTTAAAGACTTCTGGGTGGAGCATGAGGGGGACGTCTTTGGGCAAAAGACCTTTCCGGTAAAGATTCGGCAATCCTGCGAAATGGTCTTGATGGCCGTGGCTCAGCACCACCGTCTCGACATCCTGAAGATTTATTCCCAATGTCTCCACGTTGAACGGAACAGGGTCTTCCAGCCATCCTCCGTCCAAAAGGATTTTGTGGCCCTTACCGTTTGCAAAAACTTCCACAAGGAGTGAAAGCCCATGGTCGGCCAGCAATCCCCGTGTGACATTTTTATCCTCTACAATGGGGTTCCTTTTCACATGTTCGGAATCCGGCAAGAAGATGTCCGTGTAATTATCAACCAAAGTTGTCACTTCAACCCTATTCGCCTTTTTGAGCTGTATTGCTTCCGTAGCCATTTTGTCCCTCCTGAATATTGAAGATAATTTTCGGTGGAAAGAAAAGTTGTCAGACAAATACATTGATTTATTGCATAAAATCTGAACTCCTTTCGGCAGTTTACGCTAATAAAAGTGGCTAATAAAATATTTAATATTATGATTAATATTGATTTAATTATGTTAAAATATATTTCAAATATTGACAATAAATAGCAGGTTAACTGGTAACCTGTCAGACAGGTTATACAATAAATAAATGTTGTCAAGATTTTTATTGAGAATAATATTCGGTGCCCAGCATGTTGTGTTTCTTTCAGGAACCTCGGAGTGCAGGTATCTCGCCTTAGGATTTGTCCCCTATAACATTCTTGAGTCTCGATTAACTATAATCTAGAATCGATATTACCTATTTATTCCATCTGCAAAACCTGGTCCTCTGGGCCAGTCGAAGATCCCGTGCAGCGGGGGTCAGAGTTATCTGGCTATGCCAATGCGGAAATAAGGTTTCAGGTTTCAGGTGTCAGTGTTCCCCGCCCAACAACGGCGGGATCTTCGACAGGTGTCAGTACGAATAATAGACTTTGACGCCGCTGTGTGTTGCTGGAATTGCCCCCACTTGATTTTCCAGCGTTTGCTTAAAACAAATCTTTTCCTGACACCTGACACCTAATTGGTGCATCACTTACAGGACTTGGTTGTTGCAAGGCCCCCTATGGGGGCAGCCTCAAAGCCGGGTCCTATGGACCCGGATCTTTACCTTCTTGAATCTCCTATTATT
>JAFDFH010000072.1 GCA_019309945.1 Deltaproteobacteria bacterium | reverse complement strand
AAAAAGTTACAAAAACTCGGTCCCCAATTGAATACGTTCATCAACCGTACAAAAGCATGAAGGCCAAATTTCCAATTTCTATTTTCTAATTTCAACGTTCCGTGAACGGTTACACATACTTTACCTTTTAGGTGAATACAAGCAGCTTATTTACGGATAGTGGCTTTGCAAAGGGCATCCAGGATATACCCAAAAGCAACCGATGTAATGAACATAAAAAAAGTGAGCAGCAAAACATAGGTCCAATCGAAATAAGAAATCATTACCGGCAGCAGGAATGGTTTAACCGCCCGGTTACTCAAAAAAACAGCAATCACAGTGTTTCCCGCTCCCCTTGCTTTGACCTCTTTCAGTAGTGGATACCAGGCGTAGATGGGCCCCATGGAGATGATTCCGGCTGCCGCCGACAGGGCGACGCCCCGGAAGCCTGCTTTTTCACCCAGTAGTCGCACCACCTGGGCGGACTTGAAAAAGAGGTTCAGAAGAATCATCAAAATAAATACCATGGCAAGGGGCAGGAGGATGTAGCCGAAGATCTTCGCACTGGTGTTCAGGGCCAGAACCGCCCTTTCCGGGTCAATCCAATAAAGGATGCCATACAGGAGGCCCACCGCGAATATAGCAATATAACGGCCATGGAACGTCCATTTATCTGTTTTTGGCCCCTTCATGGACACCCCCCTACGATAAGTCGACATGCAGCGACAGTGATTCCGGCGATGCACAGGCTGCCGATGAAAGCAAGACCATTTCTGATCAGAGCGAAGCGCATTCCCAGGGCATCAATTTCGGCAGGTAACTGGAGCAGTCCAACCGTCACCCAGGCCACCAAAAAGGCCGTAACAGCAAGGAGGCTGCCGCCCTGCGTCAGGATTTCTCCGCCAATAATATAGCTTGTGATAGGGTTTCCGGCAAAAAGGCTTCCGGCAACCGCCCCCTTGAATGTGTCCTCCAATCCCTGCCCTGAAAAGAATGATGCGATGACGTCTTTACCTACAAAGGCCTGGAAAAGGCCCAGGAGCAGGATCACGGTCAGCATAACGGGAAGCGCGCTGCCGAATTGCTTGGCTGAACTTTTGATCGCCTGGATCAAGCTGTCCCCGTGAGCCCCTGCAGGCCGGGTCGGTGCATTGCCGCGGCCGCCGTTTTCTTCGATCAGGCTTTGTTTGAACTGTTCGAGAGCCTCTGACACGGACCCGCCTGTCCCCTGCACCACACGAATCCCGTTTGCAGTGAGGTGTTTTTCGGCGGTAGGGCTCACATACCCCGTGAGTAAGACATCCGGCTTTTTACTGATGACCATGATGACCGCCTGTATTCCTGAATGGCTCAAGCTTGAGGCGCCCGGATTTACAACCGTCTCGACTTTGCCGGTCTTTAAATCGACGATAAGAAGATATTTGGAGGTTCCGAAACGTTCTCCCACTTTCGTATCCAGGGATGGACCGTCTGCTGAAATTCCAATACGCATGTTGTTGTTCCTGTCTATTTTTTCAAAAGGCGCAGGTCTATCTGTATTGCTAAAAATAGCTTTCGTTTTGAACTGTCTATTTTGGGATCTTAAGCAGATCTCTTATCCCAGGCTGGAGAAACGGTGGCTAGGCCTTTTTTCGCTTCAGCCAGAAATCAAAGGACCTTCCGGGAACAAATATGTCCAGTCCGATCGATATTTCGTCAAGCATGTTTTTCACAAGGTGTGATTGATTTCCCGGGATATAGACTGCATCACCCTCGCCAATAATTTGTTCTCCACTATCATCAGTAACGATAGCGAGTTTTCCTTTGAGAACGACCAGCACTTGAGCATTGGGATGCTCATGCATCGGCGATGAATGATTTGGTGGTTTGACAAAGTGCTCGATGGAAACATCTTCCTCATTACAAAGACTCACTCGTTTCCAGTCCTTTTCAGGTTCGTAACTCGCTGCGCTGTCAAAATGGATAACTTTCATCGATCCTCTCCAAAATTCGAATTCATTTCATTCCTACAAACGTCAAAACAGCAGGGTCGGGGCTTGGATACCCCTGATGGGTTTATTCAGGTTCTTCGTAATACTATGACCGGTAAAGCTTTTCATGAACGGCTTTTAACTTCTCCATGATATCGATCTGCTGAGGGCAATGGTCTTGACACTCGCCGCATTCCTGACAGTTCGAGGCCCTCTGCTCCGGTGCGAGCATATAATTGTACAAGAGGTAGGAAATCTCAGCGTCCTTAAACATAAAGGTATCATTATAAATCGAAAAATTCATTGGAATATTCACACCGTTCGGACAGGGCATACAATAAGCGCATCCGGTACAGTCTATTTTCAACATGTTTTTATAAACTTCGGTGGCCTGGCTGATTAAGGCGAACTCACCGTCGGACAATGAATTAGGGAATGCATCTTCAGCAATGGCGATATTTTCCTCCAGCTGCTCCATGGTGCTCATCCCACTCAGAGCCGTAGAGACTTCAGGATGATTCCAAACCCAACGCAACGCCCATTCGGCAGGCGATCTTTGCTTTTCGGCAGATTCCCAGATCTTTTGCACTTCCTCCGGAATGGCATCTGTGAGCTTCCCCCCTCGTAAAGGCTCCATGATGACCACGCCGATCCCTTTGGAAGCCGCATACTCAAGTCCTTCTTTGCCAGCCTGATAGTGTTCGTCAAAATAATTATATTGTATTTGCGCCAGGGTCCAATCAAACCCGTCGACAATCTCTTTAAATATTTTTACGTCATCATGAAATGAAAACCCGGCATATCTGATACGACCGTTTGCTAGTTGTTTTTCTAAATATTCAAGGGCGCCCATCTCTTTCATACTTTGCCAGAGGGGCCGATTCAACCCGTGTAAAAGATAAAAATCAAGATAGGACGAATCGAGCCTCGCAAGCTGTTTATTCAGAAAACTGTCAAAATCTTCCGGGCTTTTGACCATCCAGGCCGGAAGCTTGGTCGCAAGCATTATCTTTTCCCGGCAGTCCTTAATCGCTTTTCCCAAAACAACTTCGCTTTTTCCACCATGATAAATGAAGGCGGTATCGAAGTAATTGACACCCTGATCCACGGCATACTGTATCATGTCGGTGGCGAGGGGATCATCAATCGGTTTATTCGGGTCCCAAATATCTGCGGCTTTACCGGTCCCCCCAACCACCGGCAGACGCATACAACCGAACCCAAGGACTGAAACCTCTTGTTTGCAATTTCCCAATTTTCGATACAACATGCTAAAGTCTCCTTTACTTCCTTTAAATTTAAGTTTTAAGCCGTGTCAATCGATTATCCTGACCCGGACGAGCCGGAACCAAATGGGTTTGGTTGGGCTTGCCCTTTATATAGTGTCCGTCCGGAAACGAGGATTTTTGTTCGAGATCAAGGCCTGCGAAAAATTTTACCACAGGCATATAGTTGATATTCCGAGGATAAAATTTTGAGTATAACGCAGCGATCGGGCAAAAAGACCGTTTCTGGATGGGCACTATCTAAGTTTCGCCTGTTCGATAGTATACTCTTCTGTTTTCAGAGTGATCCACCATATAAATCAGTTCCACTTTTTGCTCGAGTTCTTTTCTTAGTTCCTCAAATCTTTGGCGGTCAATTCCGTACATTCGAATATAAACTTCGCGAAAACAATCGGGGACGTTTTCATATGAACATTGAACACTTGCGATTTGTCCGCCGTATTTTCGGATGATATCGGCAACCGATTTAACCGAACCGGGCTGGTCTTTTAATTGAAAAGCAAATGAAATTCCTCTTTTTTCAAGACCGGCCAGCTCTGTCTTCACCCTTAAAAGATCTGTACGGGTGATTATTCCCACCATCGCGCCTTTGTTGTTCGTTACCGGGGCACCCGATATCTTATGCTCCAAAAGAATTTCAGCGGCTTCATCCACGGTATAATCTGCGGGAATCGTAATTGGGTTTTTCGTCATGATCGCTTCAACCCTAATCTTGGATATGTGATATAGCACATCTATCATTTCAAGACTGGGAACACCGGAGAGGGAAGTCTTAATGAGATCTTTATCGCTGACGATCCCTACCAACCTGCCTTTTTCCATAACAGGGAGCCTGTGAATATTGTGCTGCTTTAAAAGAAGTATGGCATCAAGCATATAATCCTCTTTAGCCACAGTAATAACACTCCTCGTCATCCACTTTTTGATAAGCATGTATGCCCCCTTTAAATCTTTTGTAAGGCGTTCGACCCATCAACGGGTGTAGGTCTCCGATCAGGGTGCAGGTTTGTCCATGGCGTTTTGTTCACGAAACCTCAGCCACTCCTCCATCTCGGTAACCCCTTTGGAAAATTTATAATATCCGTCGGCAAACACACTGTAATCACCACCACCGGCCATGGCTGAGGCAAAGCGAATGCTGTTGGCGTAAAACAGCCACAGACCGCTCCATTTTTTTTCAATGGCTTCGTCAAATGGGTTGGCGCCTTGAGTTAAGCCGGAGGCGTAATTCCGTTCCCAGATCCTGCCCATGATCCGGGTGGCTGTATTTGTATGCGCATTGGTTTTTTGAATCGTATTATCATGGCGGGCAAAATAGCTGTGCACCCAGGAGGTAGCATGGCAATTAAAACAGATAGACTGCATGGTCTGGCGGCGTTTTTTTTGTTCATCCGTCCCGATAAGGTATTTGGTAGCATACCCTCCGTCCAGGGTAGTGGGCAGCGGTTGTCCGTCTTGGTTGCGGATAATGCTGGTGTCCGGACTTTGGGGGTGGGGGTGAGCATAGATTAATCCAAATAACCGCCAGGCTAGACGGTCGTTCATCCGGTGTGTGCGCCTGGTCACAAGATCGCCTTCGGTATTCACCAAAAGGCTGATATGACAGGCCGCACATGTCGGCGCAGCGAAATTTTCGCCCATTACCCAGGGTGTCGTTTTAAAATTCCAGTTATCCTGCATGGTCGTAAAGATATTTCCGTGCTTGCTGGCGGAATAGACTTTAAACACCGGAACGTCAGGACCCGTATGGCATTCCTTACAGGTATAAGGTTTGCGGGCCATGGCCATGGAAAAAGTGTGACGGCTATGGCAGGCGGTGCAGGCCCCCCTGCTGCCGTCCAGGTTAATACGACCGGTACCCTGATTGGGCCACCCTTTGATGATCGGAAAATCCATCGCACCCATGTCTGACTCACGGGTCTCGGTCCCCACCACTTCCAGTTTGGTCCCGTGGCAGTAAAGGCAGGTCAACTCCCGGGTGGTTTCATCCGGTGCTTCAAAGTGGATTTTCTTATCTTTTAGAATCGGTGTGCCGGAAATAGAGCGCTCCAGTTGGTGGTAGAGTTTGTTATCAACAAAGTTTTTGTAGGCATAGGCCATCACGTTGTCGGCATATTGCTTGCGTTCTTCTTGGTGACAGGTCTGGCAATCATCGGGGCTGACCACTACGTGGATGTCGTAACCGTTATGTTCAAATGTATCCCCATGGGCTCCGGGTCGCAGGGTATGACATTCCGCGCAGCCCACAACGTTTGACTGGAGCGAGTCAGACACGTTAGGACTTGAAACCTTGCGCGCAAACCCCTTAACCTTCATGGCCTGCCCCGGTGTGATGACGGCATGCCGGCTGTTACGCCAGTCTTCAACAATTCCGGGGTGGTTGATGGTGTGGCACTCGATACATTCCTGGGTCGATTCGCTTACGGAAGGTTCGGCGGCCACCACACCGGTCGCGCACAATAAACTCAATCCGGCAATACTTGTTCTGATCCAACTTTTCATACGCGTTTCCTTTCCTGAATTGCCTTTAACCTAAGTTGAGCGATTTTTTTGCTTGATCTGCACCGATCTCTAGCGCATCAAGGATCCGCGCAAATCCTCGACATAGCCACGGGTATGCCTGCGGTTTGCGCGAACCCTTATGCATCAAGATCTCAGTACATCTCTTCGCAAAAAATCGCTCAACTTAGGTTTAACCTTTAATCCCCTTAAGCGCTTCCATTGGGGTTACGGCATGATCTCTTTAGCAAGAATACCTTGAACTTAAGCCACGTGCTGCCGTTCCTCTTTGATGATGTGGTCAATTCTATCCTGGATCACGCCTCAGCTGCATACCCGTAGAGCAATTCAATTTCTTGCGCCCAAATGTCAGGATTGGGAGTTTCGAGGATTAGCGGAATTTCTTCAAACCTCGGGTCCGCCATAATAAATTGGAACGGTTCCAGACCCAGCGTTCCTTTACCAATGCTTTCATGTCGATCGACCCGGCTGGCCAATTCTTTTTTGGAATCGTTGAGGTGCATCCCTTTTAAATAACTAAAACCGATGATCGCATCAAATCTTGACAGGGTGTCCTCAAAGGCTTGTCGACTTTTTAGATCATAACCGGCCGCATAGGTGTGACAGGTGTCCAGACAAACGCCAACCCTGCTCTTGTTCTCTACCCGGTCAATGATCATGGCAAGCTGTTCAAACTGAAACCCTAAATTGGTACCCTGCCCGGCCGTATTTTCAATCACGGCCATGACCGTTTCAGTCTTTTCCAGGGTGATGTTGATCGATTCCGCTATCCTTCCCAGACATTTTTCAGGTGATAATTTATGCAGATGGCTGCCCGGATGAAAGTTGAGGTATTTCAGTCCGAGCTGCTCGCACCTTTGGAACTCGTCCAGAAACGCCTCCCTTGATTTAGCCAGCCCATCATTTTCAGGATGGCCCAGGTTGATCAGATAGCTGTCGTGGGGAAGAATATGCTCGGGCTTAAAACCGAATTTTTCACAGTTTTGTTTGAACCCGTCCACATTATTGGTTGTCAGGGGTTTGGACTTCCAACGTTTCTGGTTTCTCGTAAAAAATGCAAAAGCCAGTGCCCCGATCTCATTGGCATGTAAGGGTGCATTCTCCACTCCTCCGCTCGCACTGACATGTGCCCCGATGCGCTTCATAATGAAAAACTCCCTCTACTGAGCATTTTCGCTTCATGTTCAACAGTTGCCGCCTGGTTCCCCGGAGGTTTGGGAAATCCTCCGATACTGACTGCAACTACCTGGATTTAACAAAAATTACCGGATGGCGCAGCGGGCCTACTGGAACATATTGAGAAGTTACCATGTTTTCTATTTTGCCCGCACGAGGTCGATGACGGTCACCTCCGGCGGAGCCAGGAAACGAACCGGCGGTCCCCAGGTGCCGGAACCCCTACTGACATAAATCATCGAATGGTCTTGCAGCTCAGCCAAACCCGCATGGGTCTGATAAAACAGGTTTGTGATAAGGCTGAAGGGAAATATTTGACCCTTATGGGTGTGCCCTGAAAGCTGAAGGTCAAATCGTCCTAAGCTCTCTTTTTCCACCCGTGGTTGATGTTTCAGCAATATTGTAAATCTATCGTGAGGCAGGTTTGAAAGTAAAGCCTTTTCTGAAACAGTGTTTCCGGGACCATAGGGTCCCCTGGCAGGATCATCGACACCGGCAATATTAATCATGTTCGAGATGCTTCGAGCTTCACCACGAAGGATGGAAAACCCCGCTTTTTCCGTAAACCCAAGCGACCGGTTGAGTCCTGCATAGAATTCATGGTTCCCGGTAACGGCAAATTTTCCATACGGCGGCGACACACGCTGAAGCATATCGGCCAGTTCTGAGAGATTGTCCATTTGTCCGTCCACAAGATCGCCTGTGGACACCAGAATATCCGGTTTTGCCTTTATGACTTGACGGAGAATCCTCTTTAAGCGGTCTTTCCCGACAATCAAACCGAGATGAATATCGGAAATCTGTACAATTCGCAGACGTTCAACAGTTATGGGAAGTTTGGCTGTTCTTATGGTTACATATTCCGTACGAATTTGGAGTGCTTCAAAAATGCCATAAATAACAATGCTAAAGGCAAGCAAAATAGAAATCAGGCAGGATTGCCGGACTGCAAGGGTAATCCATGCCAGGTCGGTCCGAAGTATCAAGCCGGTGAAAAACAGAAGCATCCTGTAGATATCAAAGACAAAAGCCGCCGATATAAATATAAATAAAACTCCCATCCAGGTGTACCCGATATAGGCCAGAATACGGGCAAAAACTTCATATCCCAACCGTTCCGTCACTCTTGTGGCAATTGGGGCAACCACCATTACAGCCATAAATAGGGCCAGGGCAACTGCCATTCCTGTTTCCAGTGCCAAGCCTCGTTTCAACCTCACAAAACCGTAAAAGTGCATTCCCCCATAAATACTTAAAAAAACAAGGATAAATATAAATAGCCGACTCAAATTAGGTCTCCTTTTTACAAAAAGCGGCAACTATTAAAAACTGACGAATCCAATCCGAATCATCGTAATTCGAACCAGGGCGAACCACGCCAATGTATCACTGGAAGTTCATGCAAATTCTTTTGAGCCTCACCAAAGCGCTTAAAAAAATAGGCCGGACACGGACACAACGCGTCGGGCGTTTTGATTTCTCAAATGGGGTTTACCGGATGCAGCCAAAACCCACACTGCTTTAAAACACACCCCCCTTATCTCTTGATGCCACGGGGGGTGAGCAGGCCTGCACTTTTGACAAAAGAATGAACGACCCCGTTGTAAGCCACGGGGTATCGACACATGACAAATCCGATCGCAACGCAACAAGCAGCCGGGAATTTAACCCGACTGCTTTGGCATCATTTATCGCGTTTTCATTGGAATCAGTGTCATCGGCAAAATCGTGGGATTAAAACGGCCAGAATTGGTTATCGAACCAGATACGTTCCGTGAGTCCCCGATCGATCTCGGCTAATAATTTCAGATGGCTCCTCTGGGGGTGGTAATTTGACTATATTCTGGCATGTTCCCTCTGTTTTTACCGAACAAGCGCTTTGTATAGATGCGGGAATCTATTTTCTTACCGAACAAGCGCTTTGTATAGATGCGGGAATCTATTTTCCCAGAGCCGCTGCCGCATTTTATCCATGTCCTTCAGATCAAGCGTTGCAACGATTAGCTCATCTTCGTTTTGACTTGCCGGGCCGGCAAAATATTTCACAGAAAAAGACCCCGGAGGATGCGGGCCAACGATCGCACTTTTACCGAACGCTCGGTACCCGAAAAGCGAAACGCCTACTGAATTGGCTGCGGCGATATAGATGTGGTTTTCATAAGCCCGAACCCTTATAATATCAGGAACCAGTTCGATCGCCCCTTCATATATTATTTGATTTCCACTATGATCTTTAAGGGTAACCATTACTGCTGTTACAAGAGCGATCAACCGTGCTCCTTTAAGGGCGACGGTTCTTGCTGCTTCAGGATAACAATAAAAATCGGAACAGATTAAAACCCCGATGGGACCATATCTCGTTTCAAATATCGGCAAATCGCTGCCGGGGGCCGTGTATGACTTCTCTGTTTTAAACAAGTGAACCTTTCGATAGGCACCGATTAAACCTTTATCAGGGCTGATGATAGGAGCCGTATTATAGATCCGGTCGGGATTTTTTTGATCCCTTTCGAGCATGCCGGCGATAATGTAAATGTCATGGTCCCGGGCTTCTTTAATTAATTCCTCTGTCGAAGGTCCTGGGATGGTTTCGGCAAGTATGGATCTGTCTGCTATTTGTTCATGAGAGCCGCCATGTGGCGCGCCGGCGGCTGTTAAAGACATTTCCGGAAAGATAATAAGGTTGCTGCCTTTGCTGGCGGCTTCCCGGATGAAATTCTTATAAACCGAAAGGTCGTTCGCTTTATCCTGCCGGCGCTGATGGATATTTGCGCAAGCTACAGTGATAACATCTTGGTATGCCATATTAATTTACCATTGATAATTGGTAACTACTCAGGTGGACTACTCAGGTGGATAGGCTGAAGGCTGAAGGCTGTTAGGAAAAAGCGCATTTTAAAGCCATGTTTGATGCAAGAATCAGATATTTCCACCAAAGTACGGCAATCGTGCTTTTCTTACCCCTTCAGCCTTCAGTCTAAACAGCTTCAGCCTGACTACGTGAGTAGTTACGATAATTGATAAGAATTCCCTTTGGGGAAGCGGGATAAGGGCAAATTTCAGGTTGTGTATCTAACCGGATGAATCACAATATGTAGCGGGGTCGGAAACCCAGCGACAATTTTCATCCGGATGCTGACGATTGAAATTCAGATAAC
>JAFDFH010000398.1 GCA_019309945.1 Deltaproteobacteria bacterium | reverse complement strand
TCTCCTGAGCCGGACCTCACGATCGTGGAAGAGAAGCCCAAAAAGGTTGTGCCCCTTGAAAAGAAAGAGGCCCCCAAGGTTTCCAAAGAACCCCAAGCAGTGAAGCCTTCGGTTCCGGAGAAGGTTAAGGCGGTCGCCCCGGAACCTGTGCCAGAAAAAGAAGAAGCCACGGCCAAAGAAGCCGAAATTGTTACTCAAGCCGGAGCAAAAGCCGAAGCCGAGGCTAAAGCAAAAGCCGAAGTCGAGGCTAAAGCAAAAGCTGAAGTCGAAGCTAAAGCAAAGGCTGAAGTCGAGGCCAAAGCCAAGGCCGAGGAACAAGCCAAGGCCGAGGAGGAGGCCAGGGCCGAAGCGATTGCAAAGCGAGAGGCTGAAGAGGAAGCGATCCGGCAGCAGCGAGAGCGGGAAAAAGAGGAACGCCTTGCCAAGCAAAAAGCGGCGCATGTCGAAGCAGTCACAATGACACCGGCAGATGAGCAAAAATCCAGATTGGATAAAATGCTGGACCGGCTTAATCGAATTCATCGAAGAGTTGCCTGATTTCCAAGCGGATCAGCAGCAGGCGAATCAGCAAATACAAATCGAAAAAAAGATAATTTAACATAATGAGGAGGAGCTGCTAATGGCAGAAGAAAAAAAAGAAGCGGTCACCAAAGCAAAAAAAATGGCCGATCCGGTTAAAGCTTCCATAGATATCGCGACCCAGGAAATGATAAAGCGTGCCCAGGAATTGGGTGTTGAAACGGTCTTTGACCGGGCGGAAAACATGAAAGCCTGTCAAATCGGAGCCCAGGGCACATGCTGTAAAAACTGTAGCATGGGACCTTGCCGTCTCCCACTTCCCAAAGGCGGCATTGAAGGCGAAGATGAAAGAAAGGGCCTTTGCGGTGCTACGGCAAATACGATTGCCGCTCGAAATTTTGCAAGGATGGTAGCGGGTGGTGCGGCGGCCCATTCGGATCACGGACGTTCCGTGGCCGAGGTGTTTATGTCGGCTGCCAGAAAAGAGACGGATGCCTATAAGATAAAAGACATTAATAAACTTTTAGCCATCGCTCCCCATTTTGACGTGGCCACCCAGGTGGAGGTCGATGGTGAGCAACTCGATCGGGATATTGATGAGATCGCCGTGGAAGTAGGCGAAAAAGCACTGAATGAATGGGGTAAGGCCGAAGGTGAGCTTATTTATGCCAAACGGGCGCCTGAGGCCCTGTATGAAAAATGGAAGAAAAATGGGGTCCTTCCCAGAAATATTGACCGGGAAATTGTCGAGATCATGCACCGCACCCATATGGGTGTTGACCAGGATTACAAGAATCTGGTGAAACAATGCACCCGGGCGGCCATAGCAGACGGATGGGGCGGGTCCATGCTTGCAACCGATCTCCAGGATATTCTTTTCGGAACACCGTATCCCCTCCAATCCGAGGCCAATATCGGCATTATGAAGGAAGATCATGTCAATGTTATCGTCCATGGCCACGAACCGGTTCTTTCCGAGATGATTGTCGCGGCGGCCCAGTCAAAAGAGATGATCGATTATGCAAAATCCAAAGGCGCCCACGGGATTCAGCTGGGCGGCATCTGCTGTACGGCCAATGAGATTCTCCAGCGCCATGGCGTGCCGCCGGCAGGGAATTTTTTGCAGCAGGAACTTGTCATCGTCACCGGTGCATGCGACGCGATGGTGGTCGATGTCCAGTGTATCTTCCAGAACCTGGCGAATGTTGCAAAATGCTTCCACACCAAGCTGATTACAACCCATCCCATTGCCAGGATGGAGCAGGACAATGTCATTCACATTGAATTTGATGAACACCATGCTATCGAAGACGCCAAACGAATTCTTAAAATCGCCATTGATAATTTTGAGAACAGGGGCGCAGATGTGATGATACCGCGCCATAAGGCCATTCAGATCGCAGGGTTCGGTGTTGAATCCGTTGAATACCATCTGGGCGGAACTTTCCGGGGCTCTTACTACACCTTGAATGATAATATTATCAACGGCCGGATCAGGGGGGGCGCAGGTGTGGTCGGATGTAACAATGCCAGGCAGAGACATAACGACGGCTGCATTACCATGATCAAAGAATTGATCAAAAACGACGTCATTGTTCTGACAACCGGGTGTAACGCCATCGCCTGTGCCACGGAAGGGCTCCTGACACCGGAGACCGCAGCCGTGTTTTGCGGACCCGGCCTTGCGGAGGTATGTGAAACCGTCGGTATTCCGCCGGTGCTTCATATGGGGTCCTGTGTGGATAACAGCCGCATCCTTTTAGCGTTAACGGAAATGGTCAAAGCCGGCGGGCTCGGGAACGATATTTCTGATCTCCCGGCGGCTGGAAGCGCCCCTGAATGGATGAGCGAAAAGGCCATCAGCATTGGGCACTATTTTGTCGTTTCCGGAGTTTACACCGTTTTTGGCGGCATGTTGCCAACCACCGGTGCACCCGTGTTTGAGAAGTATCTCTTCGAAGAACTGGAAAATATTTACGGCGGAATGTGGGACATGGTGGTAGATCCTATCGAACATGCCCATGCCATTATTGCCCATATTGACAAAAAGCGCAAAGCACTGGGCATTGACAAGGCCAGGGAACGGATTTTGATGGATATGGCTGACCGCCAGAAACTCGAAACAGCTTAAATTTAAATCCTCGACGAAGGAGGAAAATATGTCTAAATTAGTAGCATTTGCGGCCATCCAGGGTGGCTACAATATCGTCTCAAGGGTTGAAGGCGAGTACCGCAAAGCGCTTGAAACCTATAATGCAGATACCCAGGTCGGGTTTCCCAACACTGCCTATTATCTGCCGGTCATTTATTCACTTCTGGGAATCAAGGTTGAAACCCTTGAGGATATGAAAAAACCGCTTGATTTCGCGCGGGGACTTCTTCCCCCCCATATCAAGGGCGTGAGTCATCTCCCCTACCTGGGTCCCCTTCTGGATGCAGGGATGGCCGCCCTCTTGGCCTTTGAAATTGAGGAGGCTCTTCGGTATCTCAACGAACCGGAATTTTATTTTAATTCTGAGGAGATTGATGTCGACGCGGGCAAGATTTGGCTTGGGGCCGCGGACGATACGGTCTTTCGGAAACGGGGCGTT
>JAFDFH010000071.1 GCA_019309945.1 Deltaproteobacteria bacterium | reverse complement strand
TTATTCCCTAAAAGTTCAGGATTAAAAGAATACTGGCGATTACTTTTTCACGGTAAAGATGGAATTACCGAGATTCCGGAAACGCACTGGTCGCCGGAAGATTATTATGACGCGGATACCCACAAAGCGGATCACATTTATTGTAAACGGGGAGGATTTCTTTCCCCGGTCTTATTTGATCCTGCCGAATTCGGTATTCCGCCGTCATCTCTTGAAGCAACCGATACCTCTCAACTCCTCAGTCTCGTTACATGTAAAATGGCCCTTGAAAATGCCGGCTATGGAGAGGATCGCGCATTTAACCGGGACCGAACCAGTGTCATCCTGGGCGTAACCGGAACCCAGGAACTGGCCCTTCCGTTAAGTGCAAGGTTAGGGTATCCCAAATGGCGCAGAGCCCTTGAGGATTCAGGAATCTCAGCTGGAAAGACCGATGAGATTCTCGAAAGACTGTCCGGCTCTTACGTCCAGTGGCAGGAGAACTCCTTTCCGGGTCTTCTGGGAAATGTTGTCGCGGGACGGATATGCAATCGACTCGACCTGGGCGGTACAAATTGTGTGGTTGATGCGGCCTGTGCCAGCTCGATGAGCGCCCTGCATCTCTCCCTCATGGAGTTATTAACGGGTCGCAGCGACATGGTGCTCACGGGGGGCATCGATACATTAAACGACATCTTCATGCACATGTGTTTTGCCAGGACACATACACTGTCACCGACCGGAGATGCAAAACCGTTTTCAAAGGACGCCGATGGTACGGTCCTTGGAGAAGGCGTCGGGATCCTTGTTTTAAAGCGGCTTGAAGATGCCGAAAAAGACGGTAACAGGATCTACGCGGTGATAAAGTCCCTTGGCTCTTCCAGCGATGGTAAATCACAAAGCATCTATGCACCCCGGGCGGAAGGACAGGCCAAAGCGCTTCGCATGGCTTATGAAACCGCCGGTATAAACCCGACCACGATTGAGCTTCTTGAAGCCCACGGAACCGGAACCAGCGTGGGAGACCTGGTGGAATTTCAGGCATTGAACCAGGTTTTTAGTGAATCCCACCAAAATGGAAACCGATGCGCCCTGGGTTCGGTTAAATCCATGATCGGACATACCAAGGCAGCCGCCGGCGCCGCCGGAATCATTAAGGCCGCACTTTCCCTCTATCACAAGGTATTACCCCCCACTTTAAAAGCAGAGGAACCGGACCCCAATTTAGGCATCCATGAAAGCCCTTTTTATCTGAACACAAAGACCCGGCCCTGGCTTTCAAGAAAAAAACATCCCCGGCGGTCCGGTGTGAGTGCCTTTGGATTCGGGGGCAGCAATTTCCATGTGGTTCTTGAAGAATATTCACAAAACAAAGCGGAAATTTCGTGGGACGGATCTGTTGAAATCGTGGCCCTGTCCGATTCAAGCCCCAACAATCTTTCAAAACGTCTCATGGACTTTAAAAAGGCGATTGACGGCGGATTGTTATGTCATGATTTTGCATTGAAAGCTTCGGAGTCACGGTTTGATTTTTCACACGAGGATCCCTACCGGATTTTAATCGTCAGTGATGAGGCACCCGATTCCCCCGACGGTCTGCCCTCGAATATTTCAGAAATTTTTTCCGCGGCGATAGCGGCACTTGAACCAGAGGGGTCGCAAAATGTTTTATACGCGAAAAATATCTTCTACGGCAGCGCCGCAAAAGCAGGCCCAATCGCCTTTGTCTTCCCGGGCCAGGGAAGTCAGTACATCGATATGGGCCGTGACCTGCTCTGCACCTTTCCCGAAGCCCTGAAGGTTCTGGAACAAGCAAACCAAAAGTACGAAATATTCGGATGTTTGAGCGACTTTATCTTTCCCCTTGCGGTTCCGACCCAGGAAAAAAATCAGACCCGGGAAGAAACGTTGCGAAGGACGGATATCGCCCAGCCTGCGATCGGTGCCATCAGCCTGGCAATGCTGAAAATTCTTGAACAATTTGGCGTGAAACCGGATGTGACCTGTGGACACAGTTTCGGTGAGTTGACCGCCCTCTGTGCGGCAGGCTGGATCAATGATGATACTTTTTTCGATCTATCCATATCACGGGGTAAATTAATGGCAGCGGCAAGCCGCAAAGAAGGTCAGCCGGCTGGTGCCATGCTGGCGGTCAACGCCCCCCTTCAAGAAATCGATGTTTTAGTTAACGGATTGAATTCAAATGTAATTCTTGCTAATAGAAACACTCCGGACCAGGGAGTCTTGTCCGGTCCATCAGATGAAATCGCCCAGGCTGAAACGGAATGCAAAAACAGAGGATTTCGGACAAAAAAGCTGCCCGTTGCGGCCGCCTTCCATAGCCACCTGATAAAAAATGCCCAGAAACCTTTTTTGGATCTGGTCAAGAAGATAGATATCGCCGATTCAAAGGTCCCGGTTTTTTCCAATACAACCGGCAAACCATATCCTGCCGATCCGGACAATGCCAAACAACTTCTGGGTGAACAGCTTTCACACCCTGTTAATTTTATCGGAGAAATTGAAAACCTGTATAACATGGGAGCCCGGTTGTTTGTAGAAGTAGGACCCCGGTCGGTCCTGACCGGTTTAGTTAAGTCCATCTTAGACGGTCGAAGCTATAACGCTGTTGCCCTCGACCCATCTTCAGGGAAAAAATTCGGCCTTGCCGATCTGGCCCAAGCACTTTGCCAAATTGCAGCCCTGGGTTATCCGGTTGAATTGCGCCGGTGGGAGCATCCCGTAACAAAAACGAGAAAACAGCTGATGAGTATCCCCATTTCAGGTGCGAATTACAGAGATCAGCGGACGGAGGACGGAAGACGGAAGACGGAAGACGGAAGATCGAAGTCAGAGGTCAGAGGTCAGAGGACAGAAGATGGAGGACGGAAGACGGAAGACGGAAGATCGAAGTCAGAGGTCAGAGGTCAGAGGTCAGAAGATGGAGGACGGAAGACGGAAGTCGGAAGTCGGAAGTCGGAGGAAAATAGGCACACCATGAAAGATAACCAACACAAACAACCTGATGTTATCTCCGGTGCGTTGCGTGTGGTCCAGGAAGGCCTGAAATCAATGCAGTCGCTTCATAGACAAACGGCAGAAACCCACAAAAAGTTTTTAGAGACCCAGACACAGGCTTCCCGCACCCTGCAGCAGATGATGGAAAATACGCAACGCCTAGCCGAGGCTTCATTGGGACTTAAACCGTCGAACATGATAAACATTACTGACACACCTGAAGTACGCTCAACTTTGACTTCTCCGGTCAAAAACCCGGAGGATTCATCGATTCAGCCGGTGGTCGAACCCGAAATGGAGCCTGAGGGTGAAGATACAACGCCTTTACCGTCAAATATTCAGCAGGAGCTCGAAGATACCATGCTGGAGGTGGTCAGCCGGCTTACGGGCTATCCGGTAGAGATGCTCGGTATGGATATGGATATTGAGGCGGATCTGGGAATCGATTCCATCAAACGGGTTGAAATCCTCTCCACCCTTGAAGAAACCATGCCGAACCTGCCCCCGGTTTCGCCTGAAATCATGGGTACCCTGAAAACCCTCGGGCAAATTGCTGAATACCTGGCAGGTGCAACCTCAAACGAAAAACCCCATCCCGTGCTCGAAGCGGTGTGTTCATGTGCACCATCAAGTGCTCCGGAATGCGAACGTCAACCTATTTCTGAATATTTATCGGAAAACATTGAAAGAAGAATCGTATCCATCACTGCGGAACCTGTTTTTCAAGGGGCAACGTTATCGATTCCTTCGGGTCGCAAAGTCTATATCACAGATGATAAAACAGGTTTATCCCATGCCATCGCTGAGGAATTTGTATCCTTTGAAATTGATGCGATCGTTGTTTCACCGGATCGACTAAAGGACCCGATCGATCTACCCCAAGCGGCCGGTCTTGTCATTGTCGCGAATCCGGATTCGGAATTTGAAACGTCAGATTTAAAAGATGCCTTTGTTCTAGCCAAACAGGTGGCACCGGATCTTCTCGAGTCCGCCGGCCAAGGCGGCGCTATATTTTCAACGATTACACGCCTTGACGGTGCTTTTGGCTTCATTGGCCGGAAAATTCACAACCCGGTCCAGGGTGGACTTGCCGGTCTTGCCAAGACCGCTGCGATTGAATGGGAAAGGGTTTGCTGCCGTGCCATCGACATTCAACCGGATTGGAAAGAGATCAACACTATTGCCGGAGCTGTTGTTCGCGAACTTTTAAATCCGGACCCGGAAGAACCTGTTGAAATCGGTCTGGCTCCTGAATCCCGATTGTTACTCGAACTCGAATCCGCACCCTGCCCTGACAGTCTGAACATAGAATTAGAACTCAACCCGGAAAATGTGGTCGTTGTTACCGGCGGCGCCAAGGGTGTTACCGCATCGGTCGTACGTGCAATGGCAAAATACACCCGCCCGGTATTTGTTCTCATCGGTCGATCACCGCATCCGGTACCGGAACCCGACTGGCTCCTGCCATTGTCGGATGAAGCGGAAATCAAAAAAGCAATCTTCGAGTATGAATTTAAAGGCAACGCCGCATCGCCGAAACAAATAGAAAAAGCCTTCAAAAAACACATGGCCAACCGTGAAATTTCGAAAAACCTCGAGAAAATAAAAGAAACCGGTGCGACCGTGCTTTACTATTCGGCGGATGTGCGTGATCCATCAGAAGTTGGGCGGATACTCGCTGAGGTGCGATCCGCGTACGGATCTATCCGAGGTATTATCCATGGGGCGGGGGTTTTGGAAGACCGTTACATCATCGATAAAACACCGGAACAGTTTGAAAAGGTGTTGGATACAAAAGTAAAAGGGCTTCAAGTGCTCCTTGCAGCGACCCAACAGGATCCGTTAAAATACCTTGTGTTATTCTCATCCGTCAGTGCCCGATTCGGGAATAAGGGGCAGGTCGATTACGCCATGGCCAATGAGGTTTTAAACAAGATTGCTCAGCATGAAGCCATAACACGACCGGACTGCAGAGTCGTTTCGATCAACTGGGGCCCATGGGACGGCGGCATGGTGTCGCCCGCCCTGAAACGAGAATTTACACGCAATAAAATCGGGTTGATTCCCATGGATGCAGGTCCAATGTATATGCTTCAGGAGATGCTTGGCAATCATCGTTCCCCGGTCGAAGTTGTTATCGGTGCATCTATTAGGCCTGAAAAGGTAAAGACAGCACCCCCTATTTCTACCCCGGAGGAATCCAAAAGGTCAAAGCAAAATGAAGATCTCGCGCTCACCTTTAGTCGTGAGGTAGATGTGGAACGCTATCCGATTCTGGGGTCACACATTCTTGATGGCAAACCCGTGGTACCTTTGGCCCTCATGACCGAATGGCTGGGACACGGCGCCCTTCATGAAAACCCCGGGCTTTTGCTTTACGGTATTGACGACATGCGGCTGTTGCAGGGAATCAAGATTGACAAAGGCAAAAAGATGATCCGGCTCCTATCCGGCAAAGCCAAAAAAACAGGCCTGGTTTATGAAGTCGATGTGGAAATCCGTGATGGTATAAAAGATGGTGCCGAGGTTATTCATTCTAAAGCAAAAGCGATCCTGGCCGACAACCCGTTGCAACCGCCTGTCTATGATCCATCCGCAGTCATCGAATCAAAGGCCTATCACCGAAGTATGGATGAAGTATACGAAAAAATCCTGTTCCATGGTCTTGAACTTCGCGGCATTAAAGAAATCACACGCTATTCGGACAAGGGCATGGTGGCACGGATTTCAACCGCACCTGCCCCTGCAAAATGGATGAACGAGCCCTTAAGAAGCAAATGGATCGGTGATCCCCTGGTTCTTGACTGCGCCTTTCAAATGGCAATTATATGGACATTTGAGAAGAAGGGGCTTGCATCTCTTCCGAGTTACTACGCCAGTTATCGCCAGTATTGTGACTCGTTTCCCGCGGAAGGGGTGACCGCGGTAATGGAAGTAAAAGAGACTTCCAGGCACAAAATAAGATGCGACTATACCTTTCTTAATCAAGACAATACCGTGGTGGCCCGTATAGAAGGGTATGAAGCGATAATGGATCCTTCCCTTTTAAAAGCTTTTAAACCCGGGGAGACTTCCTGAATATAAGTTTTTTAAACTTTTCTTACCTAAAACAGGAAAGACACTGAAATTAAAATAAACACATGATGAATTCGATTTTTTACGAATTCATCATATTCGAATACCATTTACTGCTATATACCTGCAACTGATGCAAAATTGAACACATTAAATAAAAGTGGTATTGAGGCGGATCTTGAAGCTGGAAAATCCTATTATATCATTACCCAAGTCAAAATGGGTGGATGGCGTGCCCGTATGGCCTTTATACCAGTTACTCAGGATTCAGAATTTTGGAATGTGGTTGAAACATACAAGCAGAGTCTAAATTTCATTGAAGCGAAAGAAGACATGCTTGCTACATGGGAGGCAAAGGAAAAAGCTGAGATACAACAAATCATAAATTACCTTAACACAACAGAAGGAAAACAATATGTGGTTAAGCTCGGTAGAGATGCTGGTAGGTAATTTGCTTGTAACAGTAGTATTACATTCATTGTTTTAAAAGATCGCGGATCTAAGGTCAGGGAAAGCGAATTGACTCTTTCTGAACATATTTGTGTCATCATTCCGGCCTACAACGTTGAGGATTCGATTGAATCCGTGGTAAGGGGAGCGTCCCGATATGTTCGGAAGGTGTTCGTAGCCGATGACGGATCCACAGATGCAACGGCCGAAAAAGCTGCATCGGCCGGTGCGGATATTTTACGGATCGAAGAAAACAGGGGCAAAGGACATGCGCTAAAGATGCTGTTCGAAAGGGCCGGCAGTGAGGAGTACAGCGCCGTGATCAGCATGGATGGGGACGGGCAGCATGACCCGGATGAACTTCCGAGATTCATCGCCGCATACTTAGAATACCCCGATAATATCATCGTCGGCTCGAGGATGCATGCGGGGGAGAACATACCGAGAGCCCGGTATAACTCCATGCATGTTGCCCGGTTTTACATCTCCTTTGCATCCAACCAGTTCATTGAAGACACCCAGTGCGGTTACCGGGTTTACCCGCTCGACATCATCAAGCAGATGCAACTCACCCAGGATCGCTATGTCACAGAATCCGAAATTTTGATTAAAGCCGGCGACATGGGCAGGCGCATCCGTTTCGTCAGAATCAGGGCGATTTACGGACAGATCAGAAGCCACTTCCGACCTATCCTGGACATCACCGCTATAACGACCTACATCATATCCTATTTTATGTATAAATTTTTTGTCGAAGGTATTTTTTCAGACAAGCCCAATACGTATAAAAAAGGCAACTTGCGGGATAAAATAGCATCTTATAGACGAATCGACCTGTTTTATCAAATGGCCACGGTTTTCATGGGTCTCCCGCTGCAGAGCGTTTATACATTGATGCACATACTGCTCCCGGTCTTTATCAAGAACAATTTTGCCTCAGCCAGGCGCCTGGACCACGGATTTTTCAGAATAACCCTGGGCAGCTATTTACTCCCCGTTATACTGCTCATCATCATATTCGAAAAAATTGCGGGTTATTTTGGGGTCAAGTTACAGTATGTGGACGGATTTATTCAAACTTTTTATCCAAACCTGTGGGATGGGGGATAGCCCGTTATTGAGGAATTAAAGGATCGAAGCCATTAATGTATTAGTTAAAGAAATGGAACAATCAACATAGTTGTTAAGTTTAAGGAGGTGAATTATGAAACATAAATATTTAGTGTTCTTCTTTATTATCCTGGCCACTCTTGCTTTGGTCTTGCCTGCATATGCTGTTTTTTGCTCACAATGTGGAACCCAGCATCCTGATGACGCAGTGTATTGTAGTAAGTGTGGCGCCAAACTTTTGCATCAAAACGAAACTGATATATATAGAGAGGCATCTGATCTACTTATTCAGTACAGATACGATCAGGCTATTACGTTACTAGTTACGTATTGTGCAATTAACCCGGCGGATACGAAGGCTGAAGTGCTCCTCGCTAAAGCATATCTAGGGAAATGTACTTTACTCAAAGAAAATAGTGATAAACATTACAAGACTTTAGTATGGAAACCCTTCAATATCGGCAAGAAAGTGATCGTGGAACACGAATATGAGCCTAAATACTTATCAGAAGGACTTTACATCTGTGCCCATAGCTATCTCATCAACCACCGCCCATCTAGTGCAAATAGATACATAAAAAAAGCTATAAAGTTATCCCCGTCATCCTCTCCTGACATAGATTATTATTTTGTCTTGGGAGATGCAAGTGCAGAACTTGCTATAATTGAATACAGAAAAGGAAGTGAATCGAGATCCCCAAGACAGTACAATAAGGCAAAAAATACATATGGTCAAATTATAGCTATGGATGTATCAGATGAGATTAAGAGTCAAGCTTATTATAAACTGGGAATTCTCTTTTCAGAATTCAATAAAAAGGAAGAGGCCAAAGCTGCACTAGAATCCGCTCTTCAATCTACAAATAACGAAATATTAGCTTCAAGGATTCGCAGCAAACTGGAAAATATTGACAAATAATTTACATGTCTCATTAAAACCACATTTGTATGAATGTTTCCAGCAGCTCAAAAGTCTGCACGAGATCTATCTGAGAAGATATTAGGGCAGGGTCAGAAATGGCCCTGCCGTTTTATTAGTGTAGCCGACAGATACTGCTATGTACATGCAACTGACGCAAAATTGAACACATTGTGTTTTCGGATTTCATAAAGGCCAAAATCTGTAAATGAATCTCCCTATCCCTCTTTCTGCGGAGAAGGTTTTAATAATGACAGAAGAAAACCCTAAAGAAAATACTAAAGACGTTCACATACGGATACCAGCAAATCTCGCCGAGAGAGTGAAAGCTTTCACTTCAGAGAACAATTACACAGTTGAAGGTGTTGTAATTGAAGCGCTGGATATTTTCCTTAGAGAACAAAAAATAGCAGATTAATAAATGGAGCAGCCCCATTTTCACATGGTTTGCCATTTTAATTTTATGATATATGTATTTGAGTTTTTGTTGTGAATGTTTGCTAGACTGGCAAGATGTACGTAATTCACTATATGGTATACACGTCAATAAATGTACGTGTTTGCCCATATTTTTAGGTCGCATAATACTAGTTAGCTATCCAAGTTACCCATTAATAGGAGTGTTTATGTTTAAAGTAATACCAAATGGCATAAATCGTTTAGATATTGAGATGAGTGGAAAGTTGAATGCTGAAGATATGAAAATTGCATTAGACGAACTTGTCAGCAAATCGAAGAATATTGAAAATGGCAAAATGCTGTATGAAATTATCGACTTTCATCTTCCGTCACTTGGCGCAATTGGAATTGAACTTTCTCGGCTTCCTGCGATGTTTGGGCTTATGAAAAAATTTGACCGCGCAGCGGTATTGACTGATAAGACTTGGTTAAAGAAAGTAAGTGAATTTGA
>JAFDFH010000070.1 GCA_019309945.1 Deltaproteobacteria bacterium | reverse complement strand
AAGCACGATTGCCGTACTTTGGCGGAAATATCTGATTCTTGCATCAAACATGGCTTTAAAATGCGCTTTTTCCTAATAGTCTTCAGCCTTCAGCCTATCCACCTGAGTAGTTACTAATTATTAAAAGACGAACAGGAGCCTATGCGCAAGGAAATCGTTGGAATTTTACTCTTTTTTCTCGTTATTTTCACGTTGATCAGCCTTTTGTCATATAGTCCTGAGGATCCCTCGATCCATAATGCCAAGGCCGCCGGTCATATTCACAACCTGTTCGGATTTTTTGGCGCCCATCTGTCGGGCATTCTTATCGGATTGTTTGGATTGGGTGCGTTCTGGATTCCGGTTTTACTCCTTTTTGCAAGCATCCATGTTTTTGGTGATCATCCGGGCAGGGCCCTGGTTGCATCCCTCGGAGGCGGATTCCTCCTTATTTTAACCACCGGAAGTCTTCTTGCATTCCAAAAGGATTATTTTCTTTTATTCGGGAAAAGTATTTCATCCGGCGGTATCATTGGAATGCCGATAAAATCATTTCTGTTAAAATATTCCAATTTTGCTGGGGGTACGATGATCCTGATCCTCATGTGGATCATCGGTTTTATTCTTGTAACCGGTTTTTCCCTGGTCAGATTCGCCAAACGTTTCTGGCAATTCACTTGTATTACCGCCGATCGTACCAAAACATTATCTGTCAAATGGAGAGAACGGAGGGAAAAAGAAAAAAGACGTTTACAGGCGAAAAAAGATGCGTCTACTGATCAAGACCGGAAAATAAAAATCAAGACTCCCCGGTCCCGCCCCGTGAAGGATGTCCCGGCGCCAAAGCAGGAAGTATTCGAGTTTATGCGGGTTGGAACCGGATTTCAACTGCCGTCGGTTAATTTTTTGGATGATCCCGCGATTCAACCCACATCCAAGAATGAAGACAGTTTACGTATGCAGTCCAAGCTCCTTGAAAAAAAGCTCGACGATTTTGGAGTCAAGGGAAAGGTTGCGACGGTAGTACCGGGACCGGTTGTCACCACCTTCGAATATGAACCCGCCCCGGGTGTAAAGATCAATAAAATTGTCAATCTTACCGACGATCTTGCCCTTGCCCTTCGTGCAACGAGTATTCGAATCGTTGCCCCGATTCCGGGAAAGGCGGTGATCGGGATTGAAATTCCGAATGCCGAAAGACAGATCGTTAGATTTAAGGAGGTTATTGTTTCCGGTGTTTATGAAAAATCGAAGTCCAAGCTTACCCTCTGCCTTGGCAAGGATATTATCGGGAACCCGATGGTGGCGGAGCTGGACAAGATGCCCCATCTCTTAATTGCAGGGGCGACGGGAACTGGCAAGAGTGTCGCATTGAATACCATGATTTGCAGTTTTTTATATAAATCGACTCCGGCGGATTTGAGGTTTATCATCATCGATCCCAAAAGGATCGAGCTTTCAATCTATAGCGGGATTCCACACCTGATCACCCCTGTGGTTACGGATGTGAAAAAGGCAACGAATGCCCTCTTTTGGGCCATCCGTGAAATGGAACGAAGGTATGAAATGCTTGCGGAAAAAAGTGTCAAGAACATAAAGCAATACAATCAGAAGGTTGAAAAGGATGAGAAGCAAACGAAAGGTGATTCATCCGAAAAACTGCCGTATATTGTTATCGTCATCGATGAGTTGGCCGATCTTATGATGGTTGCTTCGCGTGACGTCGAAGTTGCATTAACACGGCTTGCCCAGATGGCAAGGGCCGCCGGAATTCATTTGATCCTCGCGACCCAGAGGCCATCTGTGGATGTTTTGACCGGCATCATTAAGGCGAATTTCCCTACCCGCCTGACATTTCAGGTGTCTTCCAGGACGGATTCAAGAACCATCATTGATACGATTGGCGCTGAAAATCTCTTGGGCAGCGGAGACATGCTTTTTCTACCTCCGGGATCGGCCAAACTTCAGCGGATCCACGGGGCCTTCGTGTCTGAGGCCGAACTTGTAAGAATCACGGAATTTTTAAAGCAGCAGCAATCGCCGGCATTCGACTATGATGTAACCAAGCCGCCTGAGGAAGAAGCGCAGTCATTGGATAACGCGGAGCATGATGAAAAGTACGATGAGGCTATTGCTCTGGTTACCCGGACACGGCAGGCATCCATCTCAATGATTCAACGCCACCTGCGCATCGGTTACAACAGGGCTGCCCGCATTATCGAGGTGATGGAGAAGGAGGGGGTTGTCGGGCCTTCGGATGGTGTCAAACCCCGGGAGGTTCTGGTGAAGGGCTATGACGAAATGTCGTAGCTGGAGATAGTTAGTGCCCGAACTCGATGAAAAAATTGTTAAACTGGTAGCGAACGTAAAGGGCTTCCTGGATAAGGAAGAAGGCCGGCGTCTTTATGAAATTGCAAGGGGCGCCAGCAGGATGGGGCCCTGCCTGGAAATCGGCAGTTACTGCGGGAAGTCAGCGGTTTATTTGGGTTCCGCATGCAGAGAAAATAACGGGATCCTTTTTTCCATCGACCATCACAGGGGATCGGAGGAGCAGCAGCCCGGGGAGGTATATTTCGATCCTGAGCTTATCGATCCTCAGGTTTTGCGTATTGACACCTTTACCGCATTCAGAAAGACAATTGAAATGGCCGGACTGGAGGGCACTGTTGTTCCGATTGTTTGTCGATCGGAGATCGCATCGCGCTTATGGGCCACGCCCCTGAGTTTGGTGTTTATCGATGGGGGGCACTCCCATGAAGCGGTCCGTAACGATTATGACGGTTGGACCGGCCAGATTATGCCGGGCGGATATCTTTTGATCCACGATATTTTTAAAGATCCTGCCAAGGGCGGGCAGGCGCCCTATATGATCTACAAACGGGCTGTGGCTTCCGGGTTTTATCGGGAATTTCCCATGACCAAGACCCTGGGAGTACTGCAGCGGAAAAATGACTAGAAGTAGTTTCCTGTCTCGCAACTATTTGGATGGAACGATTTTGTAGCCGTTCACGGCTTGAAACTTGAAATTGGAAAGTAGAAATTGGGGCGAGATGCAACGAGTTTAAGAGTTGGATGTCTACAAACTGGCAGAAGAGTTATCAGATATTGAATGCGTTCATCAACAGTACAAAAGCATGAAAGCCAAATTTCCAATTTCTATTTTCTAATTTCAGCGTTCCGTGAACGATTACACGATTTTCAAGGGACCGTCGATCCGTCTTGGGCTGGAGACCGGGCGACAGGCGATGGGGCTCCCGGGGCCAGGACCAAAAACTCGGCTTGCCGGGGAACGACTGTAAAGCACATCGTTCGCAAGCAGGACGACAGCAGCGGTCCAGGTTGTTTTTTCGATGGTATAAATGGTACGGTCCGGCAACGTGACGCCTGTCCAGAACGCCCCGTCATCGTATTTGTTCCCTTTGATCCATCCGAAAACAATCTCAGCAACTTCAAACTGTTCTATTACCGCCAGTGCAATCGCCAGTTCCGCGGTTTCCGCCATGGTCACCCAGGGCTTGTCCGAAACACAGCGAACGCCCCAGCCTGGAATGATAAATGTATCCCATGATCTTTCAATTCGTATGATGCCCGCTTCCCCCGTGATTATCCCTGAAAGTATGGGATAGTACCAGTCCATGGCATACCTGGATTTGTTCTGGTCGAAAAGATGGGGTTTGTATCGGATTGCGTCACCAAGCTTTACGCTTGCAATTTCCAGGTGTTCCTTTTCCTCACCGATGAGTTCGGCAATATAAATTGCACTGGTAATACTCATGTAGATAGAACTGGAACCGGTTACAAGCGCCCGTTTATCGATGCTGCCATCCGCTCTTTGCGCCCAGAAGATTTCACCTCCGTTGCCCTGGAGCTTTATCACGAAATCCATTGCGCGACGTACCGTCGGCCAGAGTTGCTGCAAAAAATGAATATCTCCAGTTGACAAATAATAATGGAGGATACCAACCGCAATGTAGGCGGTCATGTTGGAGTCCTTATATGTGTCTACCGCCGGTTTCCCGTCTCGGTAGTACGACCACCAACTTCCATCCTGAAGTTGGGTCCTGGAGGACCAGCAAAATGCCTTTTGGGCTTCCTCATAAAAACCGCCGATGGTTAGACCCATCGCGCTTTCAACATGGTCCCAGGGGTCGGTTTTACCCCCCCTGGACCATGGGATTTCCCCGTCGGGTTTTTGTACGTCCACAATGAATTCGGCCGTCGGTTTGATATCAACGACCGGTAGCTGTGATTGATAGGGCCTTGGGCCTTTAAACATCGCTTTTCATCCTCGTAACAATTCGCTACACCCCAAGGTCGGGGATCGGATTCATAGGCGTTAAGTTATTTGGAAAACATTCACAGGTTGCATTTATGCCATACGGGGTTGTTTGAAAGATGAACGTCGAACATATTAAAAGATGAACGTCCAACATCGAACGTTCAACATCGAACATCGAATAATGATGTCGCTCCGCTTCTCAAATTATTTTAAAATCGAAAAAAAACCAATGCCGATCCTTGAATGACTATTTCTATTTCTTTTCAGCCCTTCGACTCCGCTCAGGGCCTTGAGCCTGTCGAACGGCCGTTTTGATACTCGTCACAGGTATCGAACTTAGTTCGGTTCGCTCATCCGCCTGCGGAGAAAAATGCAATAGTGGAATGATGGAATATTGGGTTTCTTAAGCAGCCTTTCTTTAAGATGATACACTTGCTTCGTCATTTTTTTTCTCATTCGATGTTGGACGTTCGATGTTCGATGTTCATTTTTTCAGTCCGTCCTTCCTCAGGTAGAGTACAAGGCTTTTCCCTAAAAGGGGATTGAGCAGATTTTCCAAAAAGCGGATGATCCTGGGGTGCTTCATTATATCCCAGACCAGGAACCTGTGGTAAAGGTTGACCGCCACGGAGTCATCCCGTGTCGGGCCTACAAGGCATTTTAACCACCAGTAAGGGGTGTGAAGACTGTGGGCCCAATGAAGGGCCCAGGCTTTTGTGCCGGTGTCCTCTAACAGGGTTTTTAATGCTTTCGTTTTATAGATACGGATGTGTCCGTTGTTCGCATTGTGGTAGTTTTCCGAAAGGGACCAGCAGATTCGCTCGGGGAGGTATCTCGGAACACTGACAACCACGTCTTTACCCGGTTTTAAGACACGGATGATTTCATAAACGGCGGCCTGATGATCTGGTAGATGTTCCAGAACCTCAGCGCAAATGACAAGATCAAAATCGTTATCCCGGAATGGCAGGTGCCGTATATCCGTCACATAAGTTCCCCACAGACCGTGGCTTGCTCCCATTTTATCCTGATCCACCAGCCTGTTTTTGGCCTGGATCACTTGATCAAAGTCAACGTCCGCCGCGATGGCGACCACCTCTCTGAATCTCAACACAGCACCGCTATGACGTCCGGTTCCACAGCCGATATCGAGTATGCGGTCTCCCGGTTTGATACAGAGTCTTCTAAAATCGACTGTGATCACGGATAACCTCCCGATAGGCTTTAACGGTTTTTTCCACCGCTTTTTCCCATGTGAAATGTGTTTGTACCCGATTGTAGCCGGCCTGTCCATAATATTTGGCCCGGTCGGGATTGTCCAAAAGGATCGTAATTGCTTTGGCGAGCGCTTCATGATCGGCCGGGGGTACAAGAATGCCGGCATCGCCGACAACCTCGGGTAGTGCACCGCCGGTCGTACATATGACGGGAACACCACAGGCCATGGCCTCGCCGGCGGGAAGGCCAAACCCCTCATACACGGACGGGACAACGGCAACAGTGGCTTGGGCGTATTGTGTGACGAATTCCTGGTTGTCAATCGGACCTGTGAAGGTGACCGAATTTTCGATCCCCAACGTTCTTATTAATTTCAAAATTTCACCATTTTTATTGGGGGTGCCGACAACGATAAGACGAAGCCGGCGGGTGACGATTAATTTTGATACTGCCAGCAAGAGAAAATAGAGCCCTTTTAAAGGCGTATCCGAACTGTTCGTTACGATAATGCGATTTTTTTCCCGTTCAATTCCAGTGGCTGGATAAAAAAGACGGGTGTTAATTCCATTGGGGATAATCCTGAAATTTTGTTCCGGAATGTAAAAATCTTTGCTGATATCTCTTTGGGCACGTTCTGAAACCGTGATGATACGTGAAAATGTTCGGGCCACCATTTTTTGCATCTTGATAAATGAATGCCATCGCATTTGTTTGATTTTTTCCCAAAAGGTTGAAGCGGCTCGGACGGCAAGATCCCGGTCCACGGTAACGGGGTGATGGATGGTAGCAATTGTCGGCACAAATTTACCAATGGCCCAGATACCATAGGAAAGACTCTGATTGTCATGCACAATATCGTATGAATGGATTTTGTCTCTCAGGAACTGGTAGGCCCTGAGACCGAATGTAAAGGGCTCCGGAAAACCCGTCGTTGAAACTCCCAGCCATTCGATCAAGTTAACAGGACTGCAAAGCTCTTTGAGAGTCGGCATTCTGAACAGGTCTTCAGGATTATAAAGGTCCAGGCAGGGAAGTTGAAAGACATTGATGCCATCATCCAATTGGGCATCGGGTGGCCCGGATACCACATCCACCCGATGCCCCCGATTTTTAAGCCCCTCGCTTAAATTTTTAATATAAACCCCTTGCCCTCCGCAATGGGGATTGCTCCGGTAACTCAAAAGGCATATTCGCAATGGAGCTTCGCCATTTGTCATTTTCAATCCTTTTCATCATCTCAGCGTTCAGAGATCGTAAGCCAGATGCCAAAAGTCAGATGTGTAAGCGAACCTCAAATCACCCCTTCATCTGACATGTGCTGTATTTCAGTGATGGAAAAGCCTAGCTCTTCGAGGATCGGTCGGGTATTTTCTCCGAATTTCGGTGGCAGGCTTCTGATTGAGCCCGGGTTTGCGGTCATCTTGATTGGAATTCCAAGGACCGGTACAGGATCTTGGCCGGGTTGTTCGAGTTTCACAACCATGTTCCGGCTTCGGGAATAATCGCCGTCAAGGGCTTCATCAACTGTGAGAACTCTTCCGATACATGTATCGGTGTTACTGAAGATCTCCATCCATTCGTCCCTTGTTTTTTTTAAAAATACCTTTTTAAAAAAATCGATCAGGAGCTCCTTGCTTGGCTCGTCAAACTGAAGGGGTATATATTCAGGGACTTCAAAGTAATGGCAGACCGCTTCCCAGAAACGGGGTTCGAGCGCTCCCAGGGTAATGTATTTAGCGTCTTTGGTCTGGTAAATATTATAACAGGCATAGCGATGTGAAAGGAGTGCATTTCCTTTTTCAGGCGGTGCTCCGAATACCCAATGAAAGCCTGCCACGATAGGCAGCATGGCCATCATGGCATCCGTCATTGAAACGTCTATATGCTGTCCTGTGCCGGTCTTTTCTCTGGCATGCAGTGCCAACATGATGCCGATCGCGCCGTTCAAGCCGCCGACCATATCTGCCACCTGGATACCTGGAATGTAGGGCGGACCGTTTTGGGGACCAATAAGCGATAGGACGCCGCTATGACCAAGATAGTTGACGTCATGCCCCACCTGATTCCGCAAAGCACCGGTTTGTCCATAACCGGTTATGGAGCAGTAAATGATGCCCGGATTGATTTTCCTGATATCTTCATAGCCGACACCTAAGCGTTGTGTAACGCCCGGACGAAAACCTTCCAGAACCACATCGGCCTTTTTTGCCAGAGAAAAAAAAATATCCTGGCCCTTGCCATTTTTCAGATTGAGGGTCATGTGTTCCTTGTTGCGGTTGATATTGCTTAAGATCGGCATGTATTCCTTTTCAAAGCGCCGGTCTTCAATCGCAATCACCCGGGCGCCGTGATCCGCAAGGATCATGGAACAATAGGGGCCCGGGAATAATCGGGAAAGATCAAGCACTAGTATATCTTTTAAGGCACCGCTCATATTTTTTTCCTTTTACGAGACCTTTGAAAAACGCCCCCTTTTGCCCAATTCCTGCTTCAGGTTCAAATTTTAATCCTCAAAATACTAAATGTATTCCTGTGGTTAAAATTTTCGCCTTCCTTGGCCTTGAACAAAATGGAACATTTTTCAAAGGTCTCACATTACGATCCGGTTTGGGTTGTTTGAATTTTGGTGATTTGGCTCTTTTACCAATTTATCAGCTTTGATGAACTCGTAAAAAGTCCGATTTAGACGGTTTCAAAAAAATTTAAATTCAAGGCGTGTAAATTTTGTAATCATGAAGCGTACTTATCGTATATTGAATGATTACAAAATGCAGCACAACGCAGAAGTTGGACTTTTTACGAGACTGTCAGCTTTAGATCAGCAACTTTTTGGTCAATCGTCTTAGCCTGGGCTTTCAGCCGTCGTGGCTTGCGCTATCTCGGCGCAGTCGGCACTTTGGCGGAGTTGGATTGGCCCGGAATAAACTGGGCCAAAGGGCAATTTATGGATGGACGCTATTTAGTGCCCATCCATAACTTTTTGCCCGATCTCGGCGTTATGCTCAAAATTTTATCCTCGGAATATCAACGATATGCCTGCGGTAAAATTTTTCGCAGGCCTTGATCTCGAACAAAAATCCTCGTTTCTGGGCGGGCACTATTCAATATGATAATTTATTGTTTCAGTCCTACCTCTGCGCTTCAGGTGAAGTGTCACGTTAGAGGCTGACTTCAAGTTTTCGTAGAATTTCATCGCATCATCCACCGATTCGATATCTTTACCGTCAACCCCTGTAAGGATATCCCCGCTTCTTAATCCCATTTTCCTAAAAAAGGACCTTGGCTTGATACCGGTTAAAATAAGGCCCCCAGGCTTCCCTTTATTAAAATACGGTTTAATGTGTATTTGGCTTAAGAGTTGATTTACATTTTCAAAAGCGTTTTCTATTTGGGACTTCTTTAAAGAGATATGCCGGGGGGTTGCTGCTACGGGTAAGAAGGGGCTCCCGGCATCCTTTTTGCTGCTGACGGTTTCTTCCATTGTCAGAATTTCGTCCCGGTTGTTTATTCTTAAGACAATCTTTTTTCTTAAAATTACTTTCACGGTTGCGTTTTGAACCGAATCACCGGTTCTGTATAAGTTTTGTTTGCGTGTATTTTCATCTTCGATAATAGCATAGGCTTTATCTCTATCGTCCGTCACGGTCCCCAGAAGCTTTAGTTTGAGATTCGTTTCTTTCAATGTTTCCAGAATCACAGTGTTCAGGTTTTTTGCTGATTGCTTTTTGGTGTTGAAAAGATTGCGTTCAATGATTGTATCATAATTGGCGATGGGGTCAGGCGCTCCATTTTCAGGCGATGATGCTTGCTTGATGTTAATACTGGCTACGGGATCATAATCCAGCTGTTTGGTTGCGATTTTATAAAACGCTTTCACATCCAAATAAACCACCAGGGTGATTAAGATGATATTTAAAATGATAAGGGCCCGTTTCATTTTTATTTTGCTAAAAGAAATAAAGCAATTGTATTCCGGCTCGTCCGGGTTAGGATGATTTCAGATGTCCGGGTGTTTTTTTGGTTTAAGCCGCTATAAAAAATCTTTTTAAACCAAACTCCCCGGGCTGGTAATTATTTATTATTATTTATTATTTTTTCAGCTTTTTCAAGCCTGATTTTAAACCGTCGGCAATCGGATGCATCAAATGGTCGATAATCGCCATAACATTCTGGATTTAAAGATTTTAATCATACCGGTACCGGAATATAAAAGTGCAGTGGACGTTTTGCAACGGTCTCTATAAATAACTTATTTTATGAGTTTTGAAACTAGCTCATTGATTAAAAAATAGTTAAAATAATTTGCCGTGCAAATCGCTTGAGTTACTTTTTTTAAAAATCAAATAACGTAAAAAAATGAATAACAGTTTGATTTGATAAGATAAATATATTGGTTTGGATCCAATCTGAAAATGGCTATAATTCGCTTGACCTGCCATCCGAAGATCATGATATCTATAATGAAAAGGGCTGTGGTGATACATGCAAGGATTGTTAATTGGGCACATCACAAATTCAGCCAATGAGCGGGGTATTCTCAATGGCTCCCTTGCCGGGGTTTTCATGATGCTTAGCCGAAATCGAACCTTTCGCTAGATTGGCGATTGCGCATACCTAATATACAATATGTAATAAAAATGAAGCTGATGGATTCTATACTATATTTTGGGTACACAAGTTCGGAAAGATATTCTCGGCTGGGATATTCTGAAGCAAAACTTAACACCTGTGATATGTAGTTAGTGCCCATCAGAAACGGTCTTTTTGCCCGATCTCTGCGTTATGCTCAAAATTTTATCCTCGGAATATCAACTATATGCCTGTGGTAAAATTTTTCGCAGGCCTTGATCTCGAACAAAAATCCTTGTTTCTGGACGGACAGGTTCCACTTTTTTACCTGCTTCGACAAGATCGAACACACCATTAGGACATACTCCCATGCATGTCCGGCAATGTGTACACAGGGCGGGATCGTAACGGAGAATGCCTTTGGTTTTGCTGTGTGAAGAATAAAACTTCCCTATTGAATGTACCCCGAATTTTTCAAGCAGTTTAGTAGCTTCTGAGGGACTCCCTTCTACGATGCCCCTGAGATCAAACCCCAACCAGAGACAAACGACGACGGTTACAATCATCCAACCCCAGTGTTCAAACATAGCTCCAATTCCAGAGGAAAATCCTCCCAAACTGATGACTACAATGATTAAAAGGCTCAAAATCAATCCCTTGAGCCACCCGCTATTACTTGGGAGCCAGGGATATCCTGCGTAGAGGGCTATCCCTGCTCCCCAGAAAAGCAAGCTGAATTTTAATAACCATGCGGGATGGATTAAAAACATAATGCCGACAATAATAGCCCAGATAATAGTGTTCATAGAAAGGAGCATTTCAAGTCGAAAACACAAGTTATATTTAGCCAAGCACATATCCTGGGTTTTTTCCCCGTTTTTTTTCATGTACTCCGGTATGTCCTTTGCATATGCGGGGCCGAATACAGCATTGAATCCGGTTTCCTTCTTGAGTACTCGAATATCAACTCCGGGTGCGGAGAATTGAGGCAGTATTAGATGCCGTTGAGACAACTTATCTGAAATTCTGGAAGTTTTTAAAACACTCATCACACTCGGGGCGGTCAATTCGCCGCCGCAAGCAGCGCACCACACGTTGATACCTTTGGAAGGGGCTACTAAAAGCCAGACGTCCATGCTTGAGAGGGCCTTTTCCACACGCCGCACGGTCAAATGAAAGTTGCAAGTCACGAAAACCGGGCTATCTTTGCCTGGCTTACCGATTTTACGCAGACCCGGTTCCACAGAAGATGGGAACCACCGACCGATGTAATCCCAGACAGTCCTGGAAAGAGATGCATTTTGTTCACTGGAAATCGTATTTACTTCTGCTGATTCTTCAGTGCCCATTTCCTGCTTTTTCTGAGCCCACACTACGGAAAAACTATCAAGAATTGATCGTTGTTCACCGAGAACCTCAAATCCAGCTCGGGCGACTTCCTCCGCCATGTCCGTTAAGGCCCTAGTTCCGGTCTGTGCTATCAGGTATGTCACGATAGCTAAAGGCAGCCGAACCAGAAAATGGATAAGACGTTTAACGATATTTTTAGGTTTGACCTCACCAGCAAGAACTAATGTACCTGATTTCTTCAAAACACGAGCGATTTCTCTATAGGCCCACTGTCTCTCCTCTGTGTAAAGTTCAGAAAATACCAAAGTCGATGTCACTAGATCGAAGCGTTTGTCATCAAACAGTTGATCCAGCTCAGTAACCCCAGCGTGGTAGAGTTTGGCTCGGCTATGCAGTTCCTTTTTTTCGAACCGATTTTTAGCTATTGATAACATGCCTTCGGAGATATCTATGCCGGTAACACATGCCCCCGCCTGGGCCGCAAGCTCCAGCAACTCTCCGGTTCCGCACCCTATATCCAGAACTTCCACACCTGATTCAATCCATCTATTAACAATTTCCTTTTTTACTTTTCTGGCATGCCCGCCAGTGAGGATGTTGATCCCCTGATCGTACCGGGAAGGTTGAGACTCTAAAATCTTCATAAATATGTAAGAAAACAAGGGTTGTGTCTCCTTTTCCTGTGTGTTTCAGCCTCTGCTCGTGTAAGTGTTATTCGCAAAATCGTTCGTCGTTAGGAGGTCAGGATTCTTTATTTAGAGCCCTTTTTGAGAGAGAAGTTCCTCAACCATCGGCTTCAACTTCTTCTTATCGCATGTGGCGTTCTCAGAATGACAGTCCAGAGGGAAAGTTTTCAAATAGCGGGAAATGGTTTTTGGATCCAGATTTGATGCAATGTCGATCAGGCCAATTGCCTTTTCACAGGTACACTCTCTTTTCAGCAAATGGGTTAGCCCAATCCAGTAATAGGGTAATGGGAAATATTGATCTTCTGACAGGGAAGCCTGAAAAGCATCGATTGCTTTTTGGATACGTTTGTCAATGAGTTTTCGAAGCCGCTTTTTTCTTTCCGTTGTATTTTGTTCTTCACCCAAATTGTCTAACTGTTTTAAAAAATATTGTACCTTGAGATAATAAACGCGCCCAAGCTGGTAATATGCTTCAGCCGAATGTTCCCCTCTCTCCTTTATGGATTCATTCAACATTCGTATGGCCGGGTTGAAGGCGCCCATGCGAAGAAAATAAATCCCCATGGAAAAATAGATTTCAGGCGGCGTGGGATGCGGTTCGAAGGATTCGTTGATGGAAGATAAGGCCTGATCGTACTTGTGATCGATCAAATCGATTAATGTGACAATGTTGGCGGCCAGCGCCGTGCAGTATTCCGGCAGATTTTTTCGCCATTGTTGAATAATCAGGCTTCCCATACGGGTCATAAAATGCTCGAGCCTTCCAACGTGTTCGTTGTCATAAATCGCCCTTGCTTTCTTTGCCAGCGAGAGTGCTTTTTCCCGGTATGTTGTATTCTTTTTACCGTTTTCGTCCGTGGCAGTGCCATAGGCGATGTAATAGAGAAAGGACAGGTTGTATATGGCATTGGGGTTGCTGTCGGAATCGTCCAGGTTTTCAATGAATTCGATCGCTCTGAAAAGTCCCCTCACCCTGTAAATTCGTGACCAGTCGCCCCAGGGAATTTGCATTGCCGAAATGATGATGTCTCTGTTTTTCTCGGGATGGAGTGAATGCAGCGCCTGGGATATCTTCTTTTTATCTTTATCAGTTGCCGTGTTCCTTAATTCTTCGAGCCTTTCAATAATGTAAAGCCTTTCGATATGCTTTTCCGGAAGCGCATGAAAAAGGTCTGCCAACTCTTCAGGAGATGTTATTTCTTTTAGTGGTTTTTGTAGGATTGGATCCAATTGATAAGAACTCGCTTTTTTGAGAGCGGGTAGATTGAAAGTTTATGATTGTGTATGGAGCTCATATAAACCGTAAAATATGAAAGCTCATCGTTTGCGGTGACAATCGAAACTCCCATACCAAAGGCGAGTCGGATTGTCAATCGCCCTTTTTTACAAATTTTTACTCAACCTCATAAAATTACAGGTATTTTAGGCAAAGCTCATCCGTTGATCTTGCGACGGGCCAGCCGCTAAAAGTAGGCTTCAACCGGGTCGTCGGGATCGGTTAAATAGTCGTTGACAGAGTGGGGGTGAGATGGTTCAGGGATCATAGGCGGAGCCCGCCACGGCGTATAAACATTCGGGAACGGAGGAGGTTCTCGTTTTATATCCTACAGATCCAGGTGCTTTAGAACTTTCTTGAACACACAATTTTTATGCGTTTCAAAAAGCGAATCCCTATCAATTCAATTCAAAAAAAATCGATAAATTTCAAAGAACAAGTCCCGATGCCCATGCCGTATGATATGTGCGGCATCCGCACCGCACCTTATTGAAAAAGCTCCCCTAAGGACAACATGTACTGATGGGAGCGAGTTCAGCAATATTTCAAGATTTCCTTCAATTCAACATCCTTCCAATTTTTACATAGTTTGAGGGCAAAACAGGTAATACAAAGGATGCAAAATCAGAATGGAAGGCTATTGTAATGGTATTCGGGGATACAATAGGTTGAATCAGAAAAGGCTTGCAAAAAGTTAAAATGATATTGCTCAAGTTCTTAATAGGCCAACGGAATGGGTCAGGTGTGAGGCCATTCATGTCGCTTTAATCCAACTTTCTTTCAACAATCCCTTAGAAAATATTTTCGTTCTACTATTAACCTTGCAGCGCGGACAACCCTCGAAATCGAGGGAAACCCCACCACTCCGGCATCGTGCATCCGGCGCAGATACAGGTCGGTAAACGGCCCGTACTGGGTGAATACGATTATCGGTTTTTTACGAAATCGAACCCGTTCAGCGATTTCATCGATGAGGTGGTCAGATACGGCTGGTGGTGCAAAAAAAGCCGTACAGATGATAATATCCACCCCCTCGTCTTCTAATAGAGCATCCAAAGTGTGGCCGAACATAGCATCGTTGGCTCCGGCTGTCAGGTCGATAGGATTTGCGACGGACGCGAAGGGAAGTATGCCTTGGCGAATTAAATCAATTGTTTGGGATGATAATTCAGCAATATTGAGATCAATACCGCGATAGTAGGATTCGATGTAATCCACGCAGATTACGCCGAATCCGCCAGCAGGCGTTACAATCGCCACGCGGTTGCCATTTGGAAGTGGCAACATGGATAGACTTTTTGCAGCATCGCAAAGCTCTTCATCATCTATAGCACGAATTATTCCGTATTGTTTGAAAAGACCGTTGATGATAATATCCGATCCGGCCATGCGTCCGGTATGACTGGTCACAGCCCGTATGCCCCCTGGTGTGCGGCCAGCCTTCAGTATTACCACTGGTTTTGTTTTTGCCAATGCTTTTGTTTCCCTGAGAAAAGCCATTCCGTGTTCAATATTTTCCAGATAGAAGGCCAGACAGTCCGTCCCGGGATCATCGCCAAAATATCGGAGGAAATCCAGCTCATCCAGATCGCACTTGTTTCCGAGCCCCACAAAAGCGCGCAGTCCGAATCCCGTATTACTTGCAAGTCCAAGGGCTTCAACACCCACCGACCCGCTTTGGGTGATAAAGGCAATCCCGCCACCGTAATTTGAGGGTCACAGTTTTATATATACCTAGGTGTAATTCTCGCAGTGGTCGACTTCGTATCGGTAGTCGATACAATAGTCAATCCAGATTTGGCTTTCTGATTAATACAAAAACCTTAAAAAACCTGCCTTTTGATAAACCTCAAGATGTAGTGGAACCCCATAAAAACGAAAAGTGCAGATTCGAATCGACATTCCGCACCTTTCATTTATATGTGTTACCGAAGACTAGCTAAAGTGTTCACTACCACGGACATCGGTGATGATATGTGCGAGTATTAGACTGCATGGCATTATAAGGCAAACAGTTCAATGCTAACAATTGAGAGGGTAAATGTAACGGTCACTTGGATTCCATGAGAAGTCAACAGGACCGGGTTGGAAATCAACTCCATTTATACGCATGGGAGGAAGAACAATCCTAATATTTTCGGGATTGCCAAATTTTCCATTGGTATCTAAATCAATCCATATATGAGTACCATATTTCCCTTTGCCTTTAAATGTCCAAGCGAATGGCGTTAGTTCTGTTTTATTATCACGATAATATCTCACATATTCGAGCCAGTTAGGGCAGATATTTCTATACCGATTATCGCTAAGTTGTACTTTTTCTACATCAAATGAATATTCGTTTTCTGCTTGCAAGTTTTTAAAGACAATGGTATTCGACTTGAAATCCACAATACTTCCCTTAGGCACATATATTCCCATTTCTCCAAAAACACCTTTGCCCGTTACACCATTTATCAATCCTTCTAATCCATTTTCGCCATTCCACAAGGCCAAGGTTAACTGAATTCCTTCTAGCCCAACAATAACAAGGACTTCCTCAGGGCCAACACCCCCGCAACAATCTCTCCTTGCAACGTAATTTTCACCAACACTGTAACTTGGATGAAAGTATGGCCCCTTCTCAATATAAGCACACGATAACAGTCCTACGAGCGTCAATATAAGAAATAGTTTTGAGATAAATCTTAGCATTTATCCCTACTTATCATTAATTGTTAAAATCTAAGTGACAAACAGCTGAGTCCACCATCAATTTTACGAAACTCTGATGTATCAATAGCAATCGTCTCATATCCGGCAGATTCAATCAGGGCCTTAGTATTGGGAAAACCTTGCGGTACCAGTACCCTATTGTTAACCCACACTGAATTGGCTGCATAAGCTTCTTCACTGCTGACTTCTAATTGTTTGAAATGTTTAAATTTGGGTTCATTGAGAAATTCTTTGGTTATCATCAAGTAATTATTTTCGATATAGCTCAAACCGGTTTTAAGGTGAAGCATTTCATTCATATTAATTGGGATGCCATCCATTCCATAGTGCCTCAAGATACTAATCATTTGATTGGCACCTTCTTCATTGGTTCGTTCCGATAGGCCGATATAAAAATTGTTACCAACTCTCATGATATCACCGGCTTCAATGGTACCAGGCGGTTTGATAGCTTCAATCGTATTATAAAAATCAGCAATGGTCTCTCGAATAATGGCTATTTCACCTTCTCTCGATTCTGCACCTGGATTTGTAAAAATAGCACAATGAGGGGTTAGGAGAGCAGTATCTTCAACAAAAGTAGAATCAGGATATCGCTCATCCGCGGGCAAAATAATAACTTCAAGGCCACAATATTGTAAGGCCTTAATATATTCGTTATGTTGCTCCAAAGCTTTATTGTAGTCAGGTTTTTCCATAGTGGCTGACGTTAATCCTTCAACTATACGCTTACACGGCGTTCGTACAATGGCTCTATTAAATTCTATTGTTGATGCACTTGAATTTAGCATAGCTTAAAAATACTCCTACTCAGCATAAGAACCTTCTCGTTTGGCATTGAACTATACTTGCATCATCCTTGAATCCCGAAGGCTTCAAGATATATCGGAATGGGTGGCAGGCGCAATCACCAAGTGAAACCCGGTAGCAAACTTCACCGCACACTTTTGCCAATATGCCTCGGTTAGCGTTATCCTATTTCAACTGAACAACACTTGCCATATTGCTCAGTAGTTCATATAAAAAAAACAGTATGAGATTCAACCGATATTCCTCAATCGAAATAAATAAGGCGGATACTATATCTTGTGGTCTGCCTGTCACTTCAGAATTTAATGGGTGCCAGTATATAACATACGATCTCATTAAAGATATCGCATGCTGGCCATCGTCAAGACAATTAAATCTGGTAGCATTTTTTTGAGAAAGCATAGTACAGGGAAGGGGTTCTTTATTCAATATATACATGTGCTCGGGTTATCGGTAAAGAATTGTTTGATCCCTTGGAGAAAAGAACCTGAAACAGACGAGATTCGCCGTACTTAAATCCTGCTGCGGAACTGTTTAAAAACAGACGCCATCGCTTTAAAAATGCTTCATCAAACAATTCCCTCACCTTTTCTATGTTTCGCTCGTAATTTTCTATCCATTTTTCAAGAGTTTTGGCATAGTGCAACCGTAAATTTTCTACATCCAGTATAGAAAAACCGGTTTTCCCTATTTCGTGTGCAATTTCGTGAAGCGCCGGAAGATATGACCCTGGGAAGACATAATTAAGCGTCCAGGCATCGCTGGTAGACGGGGTATCTTTCCCGATGGTATGCAGCAGGCCAAGCCCGCCGGTTTTCAATAAGTCCGAAACCTTTTGAAAAAAGACATTGATGAATTTTTTCCCCACATGCTCAAACATACCGATGGAAACTACTTTGTCGAACTTTCCGCTTAAATGTCGGTAATCCTGATACAAAACCTTAAGCTGATTTTGAAGCCCCAATTCCCTGATTTTATGATTGGCATATTCGTACTGATTTTGTGATAGTGTGTTCCCAACCCCGGTTATTCCGTATTTTTGGGCGGCATAGATAAGCATTCCGCCCCAGCCGCAGCCAATATCGAGCAGCGATTCATTCGGCTTGAGTAAAAGTTTGCGGGCAATATGCTCGTATTTATTCAATTGCGCCTGTTCTAGAGAATCATCCGGGTTTTTAAAGTATGCGCAGGAGTAAGTCATTGTCTTGTCAAGGTAGAGTGCATAGAATTCATCTTTCCGGTCGTAATGGTAAAAAATATTTTTCGGAGCACGCCACAATGTATCTTGGTTTAGCAGTGCTAATATGCGCTGTCGAAATTTTTGCCGGAAAGATAACCGGTAATTGCTAAAATCAATAGCTAAGCCTATGCGAAGAAGCTCCTGCAGATCGCTCTCTATATCCAGATCTCCCTCCATATAAGATTCGCCAAACCCCAAAAAGCCTCTGCCGATGATACTACGAGCACAACTTTTGGTCTTCAAGCGTAAAGTTACCTGGGGAACAGCCCCGAAACGTATTACATCACCATCCCAGAATTCAAAGGCAAAGCATGCCTCTGGATCAGCTTGATGCATCATCTGGGCTATATTTTTGATAGCCTTTTTCATAATCCCTTATTCTAATTCTTCATAGGTTGGCTTTTTGACCATTAAAAAATCCTCCACTTGCTGTAAAAACAAAGACCCATCACCCTCGTATATTTTAAAACAGTGGATGAACCTTTAGTGGTTTAATAAAGGTTTTATCCCTTGCTTTGGTTATGTCTCGGTTCGCTTTATTGTATTTTTAGCAGGTTAAAATCAATACGCTATGGCCTATCAATTTCAGCACGAATTGAAGAGGTACCGATGAATCAAAATCGCTTCAGGAATGATGCTAAATATTGGAAAGAGATTGAATATGTGTATTATTTAATATTTTCTAATGTATGTCAAATTATCGGATAGTGAGAAACAAATCGAGAATGAGGTCGGCAGAGCAAGAGATGATTCAATGTGATAGCTGATGCAGGGCAGAAGTCAGATTCTCAAAGGATATTATAATTTGAGAAGCGGTATCGAAGGTTGACAACCTTATGGGTTTAATTTCTTCTTTCAGCCATAATAGTATTGTATTTGTAAATGCAGAACTCACCTCAAATTAACAAAAGTCTTATTTATGAAACTTTGTCAATAGGGTAAAGCGTTCATTTGTATAGGAAAATATCCTAAAAATAGGGATTTGTCCCGTGCTGAAATTTTAACTATCTTCCATTTGTGCCATATATAGTAGTGAGCAATGCCGAGTTGCAACTTCCTGAAA
>JAFDFH010000397.1 GCA_019309945.1 Deltaproteobacteria bacterium | reverse complement strand
CACCTATCGGGATACTTCGCAGTCAACCCGGTACACGTCAGATGTTAGAGCGGACAATTTTTGAGATCTATGATGTTGCACGAGCACGCGACATCGACTTGCCTGAAGACGTTGTTGTCAAAACGATGAAATTTCTTGATGCCCTACCTTCGGAAGGAACAGCCTCAATGCAGCGGGACATTATGGATGGAAAACCATCGGAACTGAAGATGCAAAATGGAGCTGTGGTGCGATTAGGTCAGGAAGTAGGAGTAGAAACACCAGTTAATAATTTTATCTACAATAGCTTACTTCCCATGGAGATGCGCGCACAGGGTCAAATAACATTTTAGTTCAAACGAAGTTTGTCGACTTAAGCTATAAAGGTGCTATCGTATCGAAAATATGAAGACCATGGCTATTATACCCACCACTTTTGGATAATAGAAAGTGCGGATTTTCATTTCAAGCCCGCGCTTTTCATTTTTCGGGCTACTACAATATGTAGTGGTTTTGAAAAAATGTCCAAACTTGTACTATCTGCTATATTCCCACAACCGATTAGACCTGAAAACCTGTGTTTTAGATATCAGGGCACACAAAATAATTAGTGCCCATCCAGAAACGGTCTTTTTGCCCGATTTCTGCGTTATGCTCAAAATTTTATCCTCGGAATATCAACTATATGCCTGTGGTAATATTTTTCGCAGGCCTTGATCTCGAACAAAAATCCTCGTTTCTGGACGGACACTAATTAGAAAAAATAAGTCCATTTAATTTGAAATTCAACATGGGTCCTCCGGGCCCGGATTCTTTACTCAACCGCATACTGTGCATCGTCTTGTCAACGAATTGATTTTATCTGTTTAAGGTTCCCGGCATTCCAGATAGAAGGATCGGTCGTTCACCAAACAACCTTACGATAATAATCCGGGTCCGTATCGCCTTCCGTAGAGATTACCAACACCTTGGAATCTTCTTTTAATCCGAGTTTTTCCTTCAAATCAATGAACTTTGAATTTCTAAGTATTTCGTAAATGAGGCCTGTCGTTACCGCACCGGATTCACCAGATATCACACGTTCATCGCCTTCAATAGGATTCCCAAGTACACGCATGCCTCTCAAAGCGACTTGATCTGAACAGGCAATGAACGCATCCGCATTTTCTTTTAATATTTCCCACGCCGTTAGGCTGGGTTCGCCACAGGCCAGACCAGCCATAACCGTATCCAAATCTCCATGAACCGCATGGGGTTTGCCGTCATTTATAGTCACCGACTTAAACAAGCAATCCGCTTTGGTTGGTTCTACAACTACAAAAAAGGGTCTGGGTTTATCGCGGCGATAGCATAAAAATGCTTGAAGGGCTGCAGCCAGCGAGCCGACCCCGGCTTGCACAAAAATATGCGAAGGCCATTCTCCATTTAGTTGCTGAAACGTTTCGATCAATAAGGTTGTATAACCTTGCATAATGTAGATTGGAATCTCCTCATATCCCGACCATGACGTGTCCTGGATTAATATCCATCCTTTTTCGCTGGATTGCTTGGCGGCTAATCGAACAGCGTCATCGTAATTGCCATCAATGATGGATGCTTCTGCGCCGAATTTGAGGATGGCTTCCAGTCGAAATTGGGATGAACCTTTGGGCATATAGATTACAGCCTTACAACCAAGTTTACGGGCAGTCCACGCAACGGCCCGTCCGTGATTACCATCGGTAGCGGTCACAAAAGTAAAATCCTGAAATTTCTGTGCATGAGCTAGAATTTGTTTAAAGGTAAAATTATTACCATCCAACTGAAGCTTTTTCGCGAGCAGTTTTCCTATAGCATAACTTGCGCCAAGTACTTTGAATGCCTTAAGATCAAAACGGTACGCTTCATTTTTTACCCACAGCGCACTTATCCCTGAGGATTCTGCCAGCCGCGTCAGTTGGGCTAATGGTGTTTGACGGTAGCCAGGTAAATTTTGATGAAAGTTAGTCACAGACCTAAGAATATCGGAAGAGACCATATCAATAGTCTTCGATGAAGGCTTTTGAGCACGATTTTTATTGAGTTGATAAAAAATCTCTATTTCTTGCATCATGAATATGCCTCTCCATATGTAAAGTAAAATGCTTTAAGAGCCTTGTTTAACTCATAACGACATCGCGTTCACCGACCGCACGGGTTTGCAAGATGTCCTGGTGTACAAGACCGTTTACAAAAACGAAAACGGCTTTTATTTCGGCGTGTGATTTGCATGAAAGCAGTTATGTCAAAAAGCTCCAACCGCCGAAATCTCTTCGGCCGATACCATCTGGTTGTAAATTGACAGTTAATTCCATTATAACGATAGGAACGGCAAACAAAATTTTCGATGTCTCATTATCTTTGTTGTTTTTTGTTACTGAAAATCTGCATGTAGAAGTGCTCGCCTACTGTTATTGTATTTAGGGGAGCCAAAGGAACGATGTCCTTCAGTTCTTCCGGAGAAAATCTTATCTTCAAGGGAGGTCCAAAGGGGGTCTCCTTCTTCTCTATTTCAACAATTGCCAACGTCGCATTTGGTTTGAGCAGGCGTTTGGCTTCTCCTAAGAAATCTTGCGTTTGCTTTTTCGAAAAGCCATGAATGACTGCTGACACATAAATAAGATCCACAGATGATTGATTGAGTGGGATCGGCTTCGTTATATCCCCTTCGATCGCCTCGATGTTGGTTCCTTGAGTTTCTATTCTGAGAGCTTCTATGGCTCCGGCATCAGGATCCATTGCATACACTTTTCCAGATTGGGTTACTTTACTCGAAAAGACTTTGGCCATGTATCCATTGCCGCAACCCGCATCGAGTATTGTATGTCCAGCCTGAATATTCAATGCTTTTAGTATCAGTTCTTTGTTCAAGAGGCTTTCTGATGACTTCCCTCTATGGTGATGTATTTTTTCTTTGGAAGTCTCACATCTCGATATTTCGATCTCATCACTCATTCTTGCCTCCTTTTGCCATATAGAAATTCTCGATTGCCTTATTTAAGTGGCATCTAACGGCGCCACCCCCCGCCATTTTTAAGAGGTATGGCGCCACGCCTTGATAGACGGCCCTATGGTGTCGTTATGCGTCCGTAATCCCTATTCTTTCAGTTTTGATCGTCTT
>JAFDFH010000396.1 GCA_019309945.1 Deltaproteobacteria bacterium | reverse complement strand
CACATGAACGCACATGAGGATCTACACTTTTCACTCAACGCAATCCGGCAAGAAAGCCTTTTTGTCAAGAGTGTAGACCCCTCCGACGATCGAAATCCAGTCAAGTGACTTGCTGCTTTCTACATACGCCTCAGAATAACTTGGACGCTCAGGCTGTTAAGCACAGTTGATCGACGCATTGATTTTCTGTTTTGGCATGTATTATCATTTTGCGCCGTCACCATTAAAGAATTTGGAGATTTCCCCAAGGAAACTCCGGGTTTCAAGAGGCTTGGTTATGTAATCCACACAGCCTACTTCCAGGGCTAGTTTTTCATCTCCCTGCATGGCGTAGGAAGTCAATGCCACGACAGGAATATGCTTCAAGGTATCATCTGCCTTAATCACCTTGGTTGCATTCAATCCATCCATTCCGGGAAGTTGAATGTCCATGAGTATAAGATCCGGATGGTTCTCATGGGCCAACCTGATGCCGGTTTCGGCATCTATAGCCTCCACAACTTGGTACTGCCCAATCTGGAGAAGACTTCGTATGATTTTCATATTTACTTCATTGCCTTCGATTACTAAAATGGTCTTATTGTTCATTACGACTCGCTGTTTCAGTAAATTGTTAAGCGGTTAATTCTTCAAAGAAAAGCAAACAACCACATGCATAAACCCATTTCTGACCGGATGAGAGTTCCCTGGAAATTTAATTTATAAATCCGATCAAAGTTGTCGGCCTGTAACGCCGATTGGTACTGAATGGATAGGATCACTTGTTGACACAAACATTTGTATTAGTATTTCTACCACTTCTTTATCCAATTTTCCTTCCATAGTCTCTTCGCGAAGGATTGCAAAGGCTTTCTCCTTTGTCATTGCCTTGCGATATGGTCGATCAGTCACCAAGGCGTCATAGATGTCCACTACGGCCATGACCCGGGCGACCATCGGAATTCCCACACCTTTAAGGCCATCCGGATACCCTGAACCATCTAATTTCTCGTGGTGATATCGGATAACCTCCAGGGCTGAGCCCAGGTTTTTCTTCAAGGGCAGGCAAATCTTGCATCCTGCGTCGGGGTGACCTTTCATGACCTTCCATTCTTCCGGATTGAGGGGCCCGGGTTTATTCAGAATTTTACCAGGCACTGTGATCTTGCCAATATCGTGCAGGACGCCCCCAAATCTTAAAGCTTCAAGCTCTTGTTTCTTCAGTTCTACCTTTCTTCCCAGACTAATTGCCATGCGGGAGACCCTGTCCACATGTCCCTGAGTATAGGTGTCCTTGGCTTCGACTGTGTTTGCAAGAGAAAATAGGACGTTCTCGATACTGGCTAAATTGCTGTTGAGCTTCTTTAGCCTGATCAGAGACCTTGTCCTGGCGAGCAACTCTGTTTTGTTAGGTGGTTTAGTGAGGAAATCATCTGCGCCCGCCTGTATCCCTTCAACCTTGGCCTCTATGTCATCCAGGGCAGTCACCATAATCACGGGAATCAGGCGGGTTGTCTCACTTGCTTTTAAACGCCGGCACACCTCATAGCCATCCATTCCAGGCATCATGATGTCCAATAATATCAGATCCAAATCGATCTTCCTGACTATCGATAAGGCTTCATCTCCATTAGATGCACTTAAGACATCATAATTTAAAGGCCGAAGTAAAGCCTCCATCAGTTTTACATTTACCAGTTCATCATCGACCACCAACACCTTTGGTGACGCATCACTATCAAGTTCGGTTTGTTTTTCCAAAAAGCAAACTCTATTCTTTCCCCTTATTTTAGCCTGCAACAATGCCTTTTGTGTATTCTTAATCAAAGTTTCGCTGTTCGTAGCATGCTGGGGATAAGATGCAAGGCCAATGCTAACCGTGAGCGGTCCATATGGGAGCCTCTCCACTTCCTGTCTGATTCTTTCAGCGGCTATGAATGACTTCTCAGCAGTAGACTCTGTTAAAATTACTGCAAACACATCTCCGGAATACCTGGCCACCAGATCGGTCTGGCGGGTATTCTTTAACATGAGGTTTCCAACTTCTTTCAACATGCAATCCCCCTGCACAGAGCCGTGAATCTTATTGTAGCTGGAAAATGAATCGATATCGATCAGAGCAAGAGTGAATAGTTCTCCGTTCCTTTCAGATCTTTTTACTTCTCGGTCTAGGGATATCCAGAAAAATCCATGATTAAACAGGCCCGTAAGATTGTCTGTAAAGGGAGCCCCGGTTTCTTTTTTGTAATGTTCTTCAAGCACTAAATCCATAATATCCCTGTTCTCATCCCTGTTTATTTTACCTTCCAAGCGCCAAGACATACTCCATCGTTTTACTAAGCGCTTCAAGTATCTCATCAATATAGGAGGCTGTAATGGCTCTATGATCCAGCAATGTCCGGCCTAAAAGCCTGTGCTTGCCTTCCGTCACGTTCTCTCTTGTCTGGATCGCCAATGCCTTAACAAGCAGATCTGCAATGATAAATCCTTGCGGCTATAAACTTTTCAGCAAAAAACATGCCAAACGGCATCTTTGAAGAGAATATATAAAATATCAAGCAGTTAGAGTGGAAAGCAACAGACAGGAAAGGTGCAAAGAGTGTCTGAAAAAATGGGATTTGTCCGAAAAGCCGGACAAAGTCCGTAAAGTCGGACTATTTGAAACTTGGCAGGACGACCAATAAAGGATTACGCGTGGTACTTGTTAGTGTGTCGTATCGTAATTCCAAATAGCTCTCTTGGGCAATAGGTTATAATGATTTCAAGAAATTAAGGTTCTGTCTTTCTATCGAGTGTCGAATTTTTTTTGTTATCCTCCCCATTTTTCTCCGACACATTAACGCTTGAGGAATTCTTCAATTAAAGACGCTAAATCCATAAAATTGACCTGCATTTCTTTTTTCGGATCTTTTGCTTCATCCTGCGCATAGGAAAGACCGAAGTGGATGTGGATGTCGATCCCATTTTTTTGGCAATACATTTCCAAAGACGGCTTGGTCATGCTTCCGATTAAACAGGCACCTATCCCTGCACCCCATTCAAATCCCTGCACCCCATTCAAAATGCGGCCCATCCCCCCCGCTATCGCCCATCACAATAATTTTTTCGGGAGGAATATTGAATGAGCGGACCACCGCTGCGGTATTTTTGCTCTTGTCCTGGATCTCTAAAAGGTCATACAGAGAGGGCGGATCACTTTTCCGTTCAGGGAAGCGGATCATCGGATGGGCGGATACCACCGGTACTGGTGGAAGAAGATTTTTTGCGAAAATTCGCTGGAAATATCCCACCATGCCGGTTGTGTTAATCATAAACAGGATGTTTTTAATCGAACACCATTCGATAAGCTCAGGTACCCCTTTATAGGTGATGAAAGATTTGTCCAGATACACATCCATCTGTTCATTTGTTATGGGAACTGGAAGCAGGTCTTGGATCTGACAGGCGGCCTCGCCCAGGGAAATCATGTTACCCGTGTATTGTTGGAAAATGGTTGCCAAATCAACTGCCAATTCCGGATGGTTAAATGAAATGAAATCAAACGGGCCACAGGGTGCCAGGCACTCATTCCAGTCGGATGAAACAATTGCTTTGTATTTGAGATTGATTTCCGCCATCTTTTTGCTCCTTTACCTAAACGTTAATATGTCAATCCCTTCTTTTGCCTTTGAAAAGACTTTTAAGCATAAAGGTTAAACTGTTTGATGGTATCCCCCAATCTCACGCAAGTGCGTATTCGACAGCCGCTTCCGCGTGAATTCTGGTGGTATCAAACAAAGGAACCCGGCAATCCTGATCCTGAACCAACAGGCCGATCTCGGTGCAACCTAAGATGATACCTTCCGCTCCATTTTCCATAAGTCGTTCCATAATATCTACATATTGTTTTTTTGAAGATTCTCTAATTTTACCAACGCATAACTCATTATAAATCACGTCATGCACAACTTGCATTTCATCGGTCGGTGGTAGCATGACTTCGAGTCCATAATTACGGGTCAGCCGGCCTTTGTAAAAATCTTCTTCCATGGTGAAGCGGGTTCCTAAAAGGGCTACCGTTTTCATTCCCCGTGACTTGATCTTATCGGCGGTTACATCGGCAATGTGAAGTAGTGGAATCGTGATATGATTTTGAACGTCTTCTGCCATTTTGTGCATGGTATATTTCGGGCCACATTTATCATGCGCATTACCAACTCTTCCCAATTCCCCTGATGTTGAAGCGCTTCAATTTCACTAAAATCGACGGAATACATAATGCTTTTGGCAGAATGAAGTCCTCCGAGTCGGGCTCGGGTCGTTTCATTGATGATTCGATAGTACGCCAATGATGATTCCCAGCTCATACCACCAATTAGTCCGATCGTTTTCATATTTACTCCTTTGTGTGACGTGCAGCAATAGTTCGGGCGCCAGGAATCGGGGTTCAGGGTAAGATCATTTCAAATGGTCCTTGCCGATCCCTGGGCAATGTTCGATTGAATTTGTCGTCCGGGTTCTTTATTGGTGAGCGCCTTGTAAAAAAAAGCGTCTGCCGATTTGAAAATCTTTTTTTTGATAGACCTCCGTGAAGGGATATAGAATTTCCAAAATAACCAGAAAAGTATAGTGAAATGCGACTTGGGTGTCAAATAAAATGGAAATGATAGCAACATCCTTATGTTAAGACGCCCTAAACGGCTTCAAACAGTTGCCCGCTTTGAAAAAAATTAACGGATGACTCCGCTGGTAGGTTTAACCATAAGTTTTTGAGAAGTTACGCCCAAACCGCTAAATCAGGTCTGTGGATTTATCAAAAACGGTTTAAATCTCTGTGTCGTTTTTTAATATTGCTTTTTGCAGTGTTTTCTGATGAGTAATCAGATCGCGAAACGCGCAGCCTAAACTTGTTCAATTTTTATACATTTCAGGCACAATAAAAATTATCTTGGTTTTAAGCGTCAGTCTTGATGAACTCGTAAAAAGTCCGATTTAGACGGTTTTGTAAAAAGTTCAAATTTAAGGCGTGCAAATTTTGTAATCATAAGGCGTACTTATCGTACGTTGAATGATTGCGAAATGCAGCACAACGCAGAAGTTGGACTTTTTACGAAACCGTCAGTCTTAATAGGATATAAATTGAAGCAAGGCCTCTGATATGCCTTTTAAAGATATCATAAAGGGACTCATACTTCTTCTGAGTCTTTCAGTAATTACCGCATTCACCGTGAACTTTTTTTCTCCGAAGGCCATTGCCCTTTTCGGTGAATGGGACACGTCTAAAGGAGTAATAAATCCTCGATCCAGAGAAAATGTTATTGTCCACGAAATTGAAATCGAGGATGTCAGAATAGCGAAAAAAATTTATGATTCCCGGGAGGCTGTTTTTGTTGATGCCCGGGAACACGATGGATACACCGAAGGTCACATTAAAGGGGCGATATCATTGCCGGTCCATCAGTTTGATGAATTCATCGACCAATGGATATCAAACTATCCAACGACCACGCCGATCATTACCTATTGTTCCGGAAGGGAGTGTGATGAGGCTCACCTGCTGACCCACGCCTTTTTAGCCGTCGGATATACCAATGTACGCGTTTTTATTGATGGTTTTCCGGCCTGGGAAAGTGAGGGGTATCCCGTAGAGCACTAAAAAGAGGTTCAAATGTCATAGGTTCGGGGTTCATCAAGGTTCAGGGTGCGTGAAGGTTAACGCAAGAAAGCTGACCCTTAAACGATAAGCTCTGAACCTGTGAACGACTACGGAGTTTATATTGTCTGCATTCATAAAAAAGCTACTCAACAACCCGTGGGTCGAGATAGCTGCACGCTGGTTGCTGGGGGTAACATTTTTTTACAGCGCTTATCACAAGATCATGGACCCGGCAGCGTTCGCAAAAATCATCTATGGGTACAAACTTTTCCCCGCTGCTTCCGTAAACCTGATCGCCATAATTTTACCGTTCTTCGAGTTTTTTTCGGCCCTTGCCCTTTTCATGGGCGTTTATCCTCGATCGGCGGCCCTGATTATCGAAGGAATGCTTTTTGGATTTATCGTTGCCATTTCCGTGAATCTGATAAGGGGTGTGAAATTTGACTGTGGCTGTTTTTTACTTGGTGAAGCCGGGCACACCAGTTCCGCCATACTACTGCTTATTCAGGACATTTTCTATTTTATGTTGGGGTTGCATATACGTTTTTATCGAAAAAAAAGAAGATGGTGCCTGCTTCCTGGGGGGAAGTAGATGATTCACTGATGTTGCTTTAACCAACATATTCGATGCCCAAAATACTGATGTCATCTTCGGGAAGTGCTGTTTTCCTGAAATTATTGACCGTAACGTAAACCGCTTCCACCAGATCTTGAATGGGTTGATGGCTGTGCTTTTTCAGAATTTCATAAAGGCGGTGTTTCCCGAAAGTCTCGTCCGCGGGATTGCGGTTTTCCAAAATTCCGTCCGTATAAAGCAGAATCTTATCACCGTATTGCAATATCTTTTCTTTCTGGCTAAAAGGTTTGTCGTTACCTAAACCGATAACGGGTCCATGGTGATCAAGGACTTCCAGGGTTCCGTCTCCTTGTATTAATATTGGAGGTGGATGCCCTGCGCAACTATAGGTAAGAAGGCCTTGAGTATGATCGATAATCATATAGATAATGCTGAAGTAGCTGTCGAAGCGCTCAAAAGGAAAAGTATGGTTTAGGCTGTTCAAGACCGTTTCCGGCGAAGTAATTCCGTATTCATTGACCAAAAGGCCTCTTCGACCCCTTAGAAATTGGGACACTGCTACTGAAATTAAAGCTGCGGAT
>JAFDFH010000069.1 GCA_019309945.1 Deltaproteobacteria bacterium | reverse complement strand
AGAAACGAGGATTTTTGTTCGAGATCAAGGCCTGCGAAAAATTTTACCGCAGGTATATAGTTGATATTCCGAGGATAAAATTTTGAGCATAACGCAGAGATCGGGCAAAAAGACTGTTTCTGGATGGGCGCTAAATAGTTACACGAATAATCATCCCTCATCGGTAAAGTCCTGGTGTCAAATCTTGTGAATAGTCGTAATTTATTCACCATTCAAGACACCATTTACTGTAACTTCTCAATATGTTCTGGTAGGCCCGCTACGTCATCCGGCAATTTTTTTCAATACGGCCAAAACTTGCCGTTAAGGGCGCCTAACAGTGCCCCGCGCACGGCATCTAAAATGAGTGTGTCGCTTAGCACAAACAGGCTACAATCAACAATTTATACTATTCGGGTCACTGTAAGCCGCCCTAAACGGCTTCAAACAGTTGCCCGTTTTGAAAAAAATTACCGGATGACTCCGCTGGTATGTTTAACCATAAGTGTTTGAGAAGTTACCATTTACTTGTTTACGTCACTGATTTCATTAACAGTACAAAAAAATGAAGGCCAAATTTCCAATTTCTAATTTCAACGTTCCGTGAACGGTTACGTTTATTCAAAGCAACAGGTTCGAAAGACGTTTCTCTCCAAATCGCATGGGAAGCAGGAATGCACAAACACTGATGATAAATGCCAGGGAGAATGATCCAACGGTCCAGATCCACTCATAAGTCGTTAACGCTCGATCCTGTAAATCAGCCATAAAAAAGTTATAAACCGGCCCGGCTTCAAGGACGATCACAGCGCCGATATATCCCGCACATAGCATCATAAAAACAACCCCGCCGAAACTGGTAACCGACTGGGCCGGATTTTCAGACTTAAAATTCGGATATGCAGCACCCAATCCAATCCCCATGGAGACAATCCCGGGAACTATGAAAAATATCGTGATGGTTGAAAGAATCATCATAAATGTTGTCACGGAAAGGAGTATGTTCGTTGCAATGATCAGGATCTCGGACAGAATCAGAAGAGGGCAAAAATATACAAAGAACTTGATCCAGAGGAAATTTCTCAACGGCACCGGCCCAGACTTTACCAGCCAGAAGGCCTCCCTTTCAATACTTATGGCCGGATATGCAAAACGGGCGGTGATGGCTGTAAGCACAAAGGTCGCAAGGCCCATGTTTAAAAACGAAAGAAGATTCTGGAGATAGATGGTCTTTATCGGGGCTTTTTCCAGAGGAAGCACTTTGAAATTGTAAACATAGATAACCACCAGCGCTCCAATAAGAAAGAGCTGGGACCATTGGGTCTGGTCCCTGAAAAAAATTCGGACCTCCTTAACGGCTAACGCACGGACCGGACCCTGAAAGATACCCAAAAAGCGGGTGTTGAACCGTCTGGCTTTAAACAGACGCCTCGGAGCGGTTTGGGTCCTTGAAACTCCTCTGAAATATATGGCATCGGCGATAATGATGATCACGAATGCCAGTACCAACGCAAAACTCCAGGTAAGCGCGGTATGAAAAAACACCCCGGTCATCGGGCCTGAGAGCGCTGCCGTTATGCTGTCGTAGGCCCATGTGCTTGGAAGGTAAGGGGGCGCTGGTGCTCTTAGTGCTTTTAGATATACCAGGGTGGTTTCAAAAATCTCCGGATCAACCAGTCGCTCGGGACGCAGCAGGCGAACGGCAAAAAAGAGAATTAAAAAAAGGGCAAGGCTCAGAAAAATAAATATGTTTTTTATGCGGCTGGCCGGAACAATAATCACGGCAACCATCACCAAAACGGCACTGATACCGGAAGCAATAATGGCAAGTGCTAAAAGGATCAGGACAATATTTACATAAAAAAGAGGGCCTGCTTGAAACACAATACCGTATGCGATAAAGACCGGCAAAGTATATACGACAAGCATCCATGAACTGTCCAGGGTGCTTTCGATCCATCTTGCAACAAAAATTTTATAACTTGAAACCGGCATGGAGTGTACAAGGGGCAGATCCCGGCTGAGATACAGTTTAGAAAGAGATGTCAGGATGCTGCTGAATATGAGGAGCGAAAAAAACGTGATCATCACCATGGAAAGCAGTTTGTAAGCAAGGATGTCACCCAGTTCGGCGATGCTCTTGAAATAAAACAGAACACGCAGCGAGGCCGCAAATAGCCCGCCCCAGAATAGAAGCGCGAGGGTTCCGAACAATAAAAGCTTAAACGACCGGTCGCGCTTGTTTTTTGTAGAGGCGTTACTCCTGAATGACCAAAGCCTCGGTTTTAAAAGGGTGATGATTTCTTTCACTCTGATTTACCTTTAAAACTTAAAGAACCCTTTTCTTCAGTTAACTCTATAAATACGTCCTCGAGATCCGCTTGGGACGCTTGGGCCTTATGTATCAAGTCTTCAGGTGTTCCGGTTGCGATGAGCGATCCCTTGTGAATGATACCGATGCGGTGGCATATGTCTTCGGCCACTTTCAGGGTATGGGTTGACATGAAAATGGTGACACCTTCTGCTGAAAGGTATTTGAAAAGCTCTTTCACCATTTTGATGGCCACCGGATCAAGCCCCACCATGGGTTCATCCACAATAATCACCTCAGGGTCATGAAGAAGGGCGGCGGACATTACAAGGCGCTGTTTCATGCCGTGGGAATAGGATTCAATCAGTTCATCGGACCAATCCAAAAGGGAAAACATCTTTAGTTTTTCCTCAGCTTTCCAGGAAAAGGTTTTGTCATCCACATCGTAAAGGTCGGCGGTAAATCTCAAAAATTCCATGCCGGTAAGCTTTTCATAAAGATAGGGTCGGTCTGGAATAAATCCGATCTTACGTTTCGCCTGTTCCGGATGGGTCCCGATATCTATTCCACAAATCATTACGGTACCGGATGTCGGTGCGTTAATCCCTCCCATTATTTTTATTGTGGTCGTTTTGCCCGCGCCATTTGGACCAATAAATCCAAATATTTCACCTCGCGGCACAAGAAGGTTCAAATTATCAACAGCCACTAAATCGGCGTATTTTTTGGTTAGGTTAGTAAGTTCGATCATTTGTTACATCCATTGTAGTACCGATGACTTAGCCCCAAGACACTGATAACAAAATAAAATCCTTCGTGCCTTTGTGCCTTGGTGGCAAGTATTTTTGGTTCCGGCTTGTCCGGGTTAGGCACTTTTTACGGAATAATTTTTAAACTGACCTTGCCGATGATTTTCATGAGATCGAGCTGTTGTTCGGGGGTTCCGCCTGAAAATCGTATATGGGTTACATCCGCAGGAATCTGACCGAAAAGTGAATCGACCGTTATCCATCTTCCCAGGTACATGAGGTTCCATGCATGGTAGTAAAAGCGACCTTTTAAATAGACAAGTCCGGTTTCAACCGTGCACGGAATCCCTGCGGCCCTTGCAAGGGCGGTCAGAAGCACCGCATGTTCATTGCAGTCTCCGACGCGATTTGCAAGGGTCGAAAGTGCATCGGGCAGGGAAATAACCGGTCGTTTTTCAATATTATTCTGGAGCCAGGCAACCAGTTTTTTTGCTTTTTCAACAGGTGCGTCATCCTCTGGCACGATCTGACGAGTAAGATCCCTGATTTTGGGATGATCGGACTGTATAAACGGTGAGGCCCCTAAATATTTTTTCTGAATCGTCTGAAAATCGCTTGGATCAAATCGGGAAGGAAGGTTCGACAGGGATTCTTTGTGAATGGTAAGGATGTTGTTTTTAAACGTTTGCCTGCCCCCATCCAGATCGATGTGTTCATGGGTGATACCACTGATTTCAACTTTAAGTGTTTCCAGGCTTTCTGAACGGGTGATGCGCACATTGGAAGGAATAGACGCAACCCGGGTAAGGTCCCGGCTGGATTCTATCGGCCGTCCATAAAGCGCCTCCTCTGGTGTTGTTTTCTCAAGGCTTATGCCCAAAAGCCCTTCTTCTTTCAGTACTTCTCCATTTTCTCCTATCCATGCCCGCTGAGTGATTCCCTTGAATCTTAGTGACAGAACGGTGGCCCTTTTTAGGGTTCCCATGTTCAAGATTTCTTGCTTACCGATGACTTTGACAACGACCGGTGCCTGGCCCATTGTGGCAGGATCAAAAACATTAAACGTAAGCTGATCGCTCCGCTTTAGTCCGGCAACCCTGACAGCATCCATTATCCCGGCCGCCAGATAGGGTTTATTTTTGATCTGAATATCGAATGCTTTAGAACCTCCGGAGCTTTGCGTTGTAACTGAAAGAACATTTCCTGAAATAGACCCTTTGGCGCCAAAGCGAAACAGGCCCGAGCTGAGCTTGAAGTCAAATGAGGCAAGGGTAAAATCGGAATTTAGCAGCCCTTCGGTGCTGAGGTTAATGTCGTGGATCATATCCATGGTGTTAATGCGCATAAAAAGGGTCTCGTGCAGGCGATAGCCTTTCTCTTCTTTTGTAAACCTTGTGTGTGAATATCCGATTTTGCGTCCACTCTGGGAGACGTTCATCCACGTATCCCTTTCGACCCCTGTGCTTATGGGAGCAGGCGGTGTGTTCGCCGAGGCGGGAAAAATTTTATCCAGAAGGTCCAGACGAATGGAAAGAAGAACAGTAAATACAATTCCAAAGAAGGCACCTGAGATCCAGAAAAATTTCATATTATGAAAAGACATTTATTTAAACATAAAAAAACCTGGTTCTCTGGGTCAGGTCGCCGACTTCGCCAAAGTAGCGCAAGCTACGACGGCTGAAAGAGGCAGTTGGCTATGCCGTGAAAAGGAATGACAAGAATACAGAATTCAGGAGACAGAATTCAGACTAAGGTATTCGCCTTCAGCTCGTCAAGCCATATCTTAAGAAGATCGAGTCGCACCACACTGTTCGTTTTAGGCAAACGTTTTGTGTGCAGCGCTTCAAATAGCCAGTTTAACACAACCTGGACATCTTCCACCGTCAAAATAATGCCGAGGGTTTTTTTGACCTGATCCCTGTAACAAAGGGTTGAGGATACCAGCATTGAAAAGACCGCAAGAACATCCTCAGACGCCTTGCCGGCATTTCCAGCAACTCGCATGAAAAGTTTCTCGATTTCCGATTCATCCATACGTATACCACCAACTTCCCACATCCTGGAATCATAACGCCGCAATGATTCAGTGTCTGACGCGAAGTTTGAACGAAATTTCCTATTTCCGGCTGAGTACGGATTAGCTCTTTTCTTTTTTCAATGCTGCAATTTCCCGTTGAAGGCGTTGATTGTCGTTTTTCAGATCATTGGTGCGCTTTTCAACCAACGCCTTAAGCTCGTTGTGGTATTTTAGCAATTCCGCTTCCGCCAGCTTCCGCTCATTAATCGCAAATTGGGCATGGGCACCAAATACAATGAAGAGGCATAATACGATTAAACGCGTGCAGATTCCAACTAAATCAGGCCCGAAAAGCCGCTGAAAAAAATTAAGTTGATATGAAAACATAACATAAACAAAAGTGTCGATAAACCAGTATACAATGATCTCTGCGTTATGCTCAAAATTTTATCCTCGGAATATCAACTATATGCCTGTGGTAAAATTTTTCGCAGGCCTTGATCTCGAACAAAAATCCTCGTTTCTGGACGGGCACTATATTGCAGTTCTTTCTATTTTAATGTTCCGCCGGGAGCATTGCGCCGACTTTGTTATGATGGGATCCGTTGAGGCTTCTACTCGAGACCTTTGAAAAACGCCCCCTTTTGTCCAATTCCGGCGTCAGGCTCAAATTCTAATTCTCGAAATACTAAATGTATTCCTGTGGTTAAAATTTTCGCCTTGCTTGGCTTTGAACAAAATGGAACATTTTTCAAAGGTCTCATAATGGGATCTGTCGAGGCTTCTACTCCTGACGAGGTGTCGGTTGAACCCATTTGTTTTGGGTTCCATCGTAAAACCATTTATCCGGAAATCCCCGCCGCTTCAAAAAACTGGGCTTTTCGGCCCACTTAATAAGTTCCTCATAGGCCTGATGTATTTTTCTGAATGTTGCTGTATCGCCACCCAGGTCAGGATGATGTTTTTTGGCCTGGAGTCGAAAAGCACTTTTTATCGTTTTTTGCAATTCAGGCGAATCCAAATCTGTTTTTCCAAGTCTTAGATAAATTAGCGCTGTTCCCTTAATGGCAGGAATTTTTATTTCCAAGGGGTTAACACAATTTGTTACGATTTCATTTTGTCTGGCCTTTTCAAAAACATGGCGTGAAGCAAGATATCGCTTGTTTGTTCTTTTGTTTTCCGCCCACCAGGCGTTTCCTAAATCATCAGACATCTTGCTGAAATCCTCGGCAGGTTTTTTGGCGGCTGAGCGAGGATAAATGAAGCTGAATATTTTTTTGGAATCGTAAGGGAGCACGTCCATAATGATCATCCGATCGGTAAAGTAAAAAGTCGCATAGCGTGTGTTTAATGCTCTGAGTAAACCGGTCCTGATCTCCAGCATATGCCGGAGTCGCTGCCGACAAGCGATCGAACAGTACCTGCGTCCAGTCATATTTCCAGTCGTGCCACAGGATAAGCATATTTTTTCCTGTTTTACGGTCCGGATTTGTTTCTTCTTAGTCATTCCTTGGTCCACTTACCTTATTGCGCTAATTTTTCAAGGGCCTGTCGGGCAACTTCATTGTTTTCAAAAGTCGAGGCGGCTTTTTTCCGGTCATTTCATTTTGCAGTTTGCACGTGGATTCGAATTATACGTCATGATCGTCTTGTAATCCATTATTTTTTTCTTCAGCCAGCGCAAGCGTTCCGGAAGCAATCCGCCGACTTTCCACATATGCCGCAACATTGAAAAGAAACAACCCGCCATATTTTTTTTTAAGGCTCGCCGTCAACCGGAGTATCTCGCCGGGTTTGGCCGGGCTGGAAAATTTAACATTTGCACTGGCAAGAAAAAAAACCGGTTTTTTCTGATCCTCAACCGGATTACTTTCGTCCCGGATCAATCCTAAAAGCACCCCGCAGGTCTGTGCCAGGGCCTCTGTGACAAGAACACCGGGCATTATCGGTCTGCCCGGAAAGTGGCCCGGAAAAAACCATTCATCAGGCAAAAGTTCTTTTTCGGCCGTAATTAGATCTCCGCCTTCTATTTTCAACACCTTGTCGACGAATAGAAACGGGCTGCGGTGTGGAAGAATTTTTTTAATCGCTGACAGGTCATACAGAGAGTTCATACACATGTTTAACTCCTGGCGGAAGCGCAGGCGAACGCTCTAAATTTTACGATATTTTCCAACGGCGTCCATCACTTTAGCATTCGTGGCTGTATCTATGATTTTTATGTTTCGGTCTATCCATCGAACGGTTCTGGAGATGACATGTCCAGGTCCCACTTCAAACACCATCACATTGCGTTTATCACACAGCCGCTTAATCAAATCAACCCATCGGACAGGACCGCTTAGCTGGGAGGCCATCACCTTTTTTAAATCCCGTTTATCCGTAACCCATTTTAAGGAACGATACGACATGAGAGGGGTTTGGGGATTTTTCAACTGTTTGTCTTCGATTTCCCTTAAAAACCGTAAACCGCTTTTTTTCATAAGGCCGCAATGATAGGCTGTATCAGCCGATAATGGGTAGGCGTCTAAAGCACCAGCTTCCAAGGAAATGGCCATCACGTTCTTGACCGCTGAATCGATACCGGAAATAATGATTTGCCGCGGTGTATTCAGGATCGCAACTTCGACATTTTCCACCTGCTGACAGATTTGTGCGACTTTTTGATGGGAGAGCCCGAAAACGACCGCCATGCTTCCGTTAATTTTCCGTCCTTCATCCAGAAGAATTTCACCGGCACGCTTGACAAGATTGAGTCCATAAGAAAAATCAAAGCAGCCGGCGGCATACGCTGCAGCGTAAAAGCCGGAACTGTAGCCTGAAACCGCATCTGGAAAAATTCTATAATTTCTTAATACATCCGTTAAAATACAGCTCACCGTGTAAACGGTTAATTGAGCGTGAAGATCTTTATCCAGATCTTCCCCGGGGCCTTCAAAACAAAGACGGGTTAAGGATAACCCCAACTGGCGATCGGCTTTCTCAAAATATTGTCGGGCCCGAGGGTAGGTCTGGTAAAGGTCGGAACCCATACCCACTTGTTGGGCACCCTGACCGGGATATAAAAAGACAACTTTTTTTACCAAAATAAATTCCTGTCTTTTTCCATTCTTCCTTGAAACCTCAACAAGGTAAGCTAAAATTGACTAATGTTTAGTTAGTGCCCATCCAGAAACGGTCTTTTTGCCCGATTTCTGCGTTATGCTCAAAATTTTATCCTCGGAATATCAACTATATGCCTGCGGTAAAATTTTTCGCAGGCCTTGATCTCGAACAAAAATCCTCGTTTCTGGACGGATACTATCTATTGAGCCAATTTCAAAACGTCCCATTTTGCCCAATCTCTGCGTCAGGCTCAAATTTTAATCCTCGAAATACTAAATGTATTCCTGTGGTTAATCCACCTCAGGCGGATCGCCTTCCTTGACCTTGAACAAACTGAAACGTTTTGAAACTGGCTCCCTTTTATGTCTGCATCGACGTCGCCATTTGCCCGTCTCCTTCCAGGATCGCCTCAATCTCTTTTAAGCTTTCGATATGGAAGTCTGCTGAAAGGGAACGGTTTTGGTAAGCGACCAGGGGTATCCCGGCTGACCTTGCCGCCTGTTCATCCACGGATGAATCCCCCACATAAATCGCCTGATGGGGCTTTATCTTAAAATATTCCAGAATTTTAAAAAGCGAGTCAGGATGAGGTTTGGGATGCGCCACTTCAAGAACACTGACCACCAGATCAAAATAGCCTTCAAGCTGATGTTCGATTAAAACGCTGTCCATGGTATCTGAACGATTGGTGGCAATGGCCGTCTTGTATTTCGGTCTCAGCCGATCCAGCAGGGACTTCAGATCGGGTTCGATGATCATGTATTTTATAAACTTTAGATAGCGCATGCGTTTGCGATAAGATTGGGCCGCCGTAATGCTTTTGGCATCAGCAAATAGGTAAGCAAGCGATTCATCCGCAGTGTGCATATGGGCATAAGCAAACTGCTCAGGGGTCATGGAGGGTTTGCCGAAATGGTTTAAAATCTGGTTATAGTATGCTTTGTTGGCCTTTTCTGTATTAAAAAGAACGCCGTCACAGTCAAAAGCAACTACTTTAATATCGTTCATAAAACCTATTTTTTTTCTTTTATTGGCGTAGCACCCATCGAGTTATCCGTAATGCTGCCATAAACATTAATATTTATCAAAGGTCGGGTTTTGTTATTTGTTTTTAAAAAAATCGTGTCGTAGTAGCGGCCCTTTTCTTTCTTCAAGTTTTCTAATGTCAACAAGTACCCTTTGCCTTGTGACGGATCCATTTTCTCCAGCTTGTAATAAAAGTACCCGCCCTTCTTTGCGCTGGTTTCAATGATTTCAAATGGATATTTCTTTTTTGGTACAATGGTCACCGATGCCGTTATTTTCTCGTCCACAGGGCCGACCAGTCTTACGCGTTCGGGCGTAATCGAAGCAAATTTTTCAACTTGTCCGGCGATTATGAGTTTCTGGTGAGGATTATTCCTGTCATTTACGAAGACCGTAATGGTTTTTCTTAACCTTCTACCCCCATAGCCCCTTGTATACACCTTAATTCGGATCTTTCCCTCTCCACCGGAAGGGATCTGTCTGGAATAAGAGACAGCCGTACACCCTCAGGCGGTATGGACCTTTTCCACCACCAGGGGTAATGTGCCTTTGTTTTGGATGATAAAATCATGCGTTACTTCAATGCCTTCCAAAACCGGCGAAAACTCGTGCTGGATCTCCGGGAAATAGGCCCAAGGTCGCTTTTCAGGTTCACTTTCAGTACCGAAAGAATTGGCAACAGCAAAGCAAAGAAGCATACCGCATACACAGGTAACAACAAAAAAAACCTTGAATTTCATCTATATCACTCCTTGTAGCATTTTTTTAATGGAAGCATAAACATATTTATATAAGCAATTATCTTTCTAAAATCAATATATTAATCCATTAATTAATAAACGAACTCCTTAGTTGCATTTTGTCATTCCCGCGAAAGCGGGAATCCAGTTCTACGCTTCGCTAGGGCCGGAATGACATATTTTGTTGCCAGGTTGATAATGTCAAGGGCTATCTTTAGTGATCTTTATATCCCAATCGAGTGAAATTGAAATGAAGGGTTTTGCGAGTTCGCATTCCCATGATGCCGATCCGAAAAATATGGACTTGGCCCAACGGAAGGCGTTTGTCCTTGAAAAATTATAAGCAACAGTGATATATGACTAAATTCTGAGAAAATTTTTATAAATGGATGAGCCCTTTTTATAAATAGTTGGAGGTTGTTCTAATGGCCGCAAAGCCAACCTATGAAGAATTGGATCAAAAAGTCAAGTTGTTAGAAAAAGAAGCGTTTGAGCGCAAGTCGGCGGCGAAGGCCATGCTCGGGTTGGAAAAGGCGGTGGGGCAGTCTATTGACGGTATTGCCATGGCCGATCTGGAGGGGAACATCCAGTTTGTCAACGCCGCCTGGGCGCAAATGCACGGTTACACCCCGGAGGAGTTGATCGGCAGACACTTGAGCATCTTTCACACGGGAGCGCAGATGCAGGAGGAAGTCATCCCCTTTAACCAGCGAATGATGGAAGTCGGTGCCAACCAGGGTGAAATTGGGCACGTCAGGGGGGACGGTACGACCTTCCCCACCTGGATGCGTAGCAATCTTATCAAAGACGAAGAGGAAAACATCATTGGGTTGCTGGGCATCGCCCGTGATATCACCGATCAAAAGAATGCGGAAAAAAAGATGTTAGAGGATGAAGTTTTTTTCGAAAGCGTCTTCAATAGCATACAGGATGGGATTAGCGTTTTAGATCGAGACTGCAATATTGTCCGGGTAAATAAATGGATGGAGAAGATGTATTCCGGGCAAATGCCGCTGGTTGGTAAAAAATGCTATTCGGCCTTTCAGCAACGACAATCCCCCTGCCCCTGGTGTCCGTCTGTTCCAACTTTAGAAACGGGTGAGGCTCATGCCGAAATTGTGCCCTATTCGCTTGAAGACAGCCAAACAGGCTGGATTGACCTCACGACGTTTCCTTTAAAAGATGCTTCGGGAACCGTGGTTGGAATTATTGAATATGTAAAAGACATTACCGCCCATAAGAAAGTCGAAGAGGCTTTTTGGAAAAGCGAAGAAAAATATAAGGAATTGGCAAATTCATTACCACAAATTATTTTTGAAACAGATGAAAGCAGCAAGATTACATTCGCCAACCATAATGCATTTAATGTTTTTGGTTACAGTCAAACTGAATTTGATAAAGGCTTGAATGCCCTTGACATGCTAATTCCCCAGGATCGGGAGAGGGCTTTGGAGAATATACAAAGGGTATTGAACGGGGAAGCCTTAGGCGGGGTTGAATACAGTGCGCTAAGAAAAGACGGTAGCACATTTCCGGTTAGCATACACTCTAATCCTATTATCCGTAAAAATAAGCCTTTGGGCTTGCGCGGGATTATGATCGACCTCAGCGAACAGAAACGTTACGAAGAGTTCCTGCGGGAGAGTGAATTAAGATTCCGGAGTCTGTTTGATTTATCTCCTCAAGGAATTGCCCTTACCGAACTGGACTCGGGCACCTTAATCAATGTCAATGCTACGTTTTGTGAGATTACTAAATACAGTATGGAAGAGCTTATCGGTCGCTCTACAGAGGAAGTAGGGTTTTACTCTAATAGTGATCGGGACCGTTTTATTAAGGAACTCCGTGCGGCCGGGGAGGTTCGTGGACTAGAGATGGATTTTAAGGCCAAGAACGGCTCGATGATCAAAACGCTGATGTTTGCAAGACCTGTCAATATTGCAGGTAAAGCTTGCATTTTAACAGTATTTCTTGACTTGACGGAACAAAAAAGGCTTGAATTCCAACTGCGACAAGCCCAACGGATGGAAGCCATCGGCACTTTGGCCGGCGGTATTGCCCATGATTTTAACAACATTCTTTTTCCCATCATCGGATACACCGAGATGTTGATCGATAATGCTACCGAGGGTAGCAAGAGTCGTGATTATCTTGAGGAAATTTTCAAAGAAGCGATTCGGGCGAGGGACTTGATCAGACAGATTCTTACTTTTAGTCGTCAGTCCATCCAGGAACTCAAACCGATGAGAGTTCAACCCGTCGTTAAAGAAGCACTCAAACTGTTAAGATCGTCGATTCCGGCCACGATACAGTTCAACTGGAGAATTGATGATGCTTGCGGTGTTATTATGGGTGATCCGACCCAGATCCATCAGGTGATAATGAATCTGTGTACCAATGCCTACCATGCCATGGAAGAAACAGGGGGCCACCTGGAAGTCAGTTTGACGGAGATTGAATTGGGCCTTGATGATATGCCCGGTGGCATTGATCTAAGCCCCGGGCGGTATATCCAACTGATGGTGGCCGACACCGGACAGGGGATGCCGAGTAACGTCTTGAAACGTATTTTCGATCCCTATTTTACCACCAAAGAAGAGGGTAAGGGAACCGGATTGGGGTTAGCCGTGGTACACGGAATTATAAAAGAGCACAGTGGAGATATCCGGGTATCCAGCGAGTCGGGGAAAGGAAGTGTTTTTCATGTCTACCTGCCGCTGGTTGAAATCAAAGAAAAAGAAACGGAAATCGCTCCGGAACCGGTTCAAATGGGTAGTGAACGGGTTTTGCTGGTGGATGACGAAGAAACGATTGTTCACATGGCCAAGCGTATGCTGGAGTGGCTAGGGTATCAGGTTACATCTCGAACCAGCAGCATTGAGGCTTTAGAGGCGTTTCGGGCACAACCGGATAAGTTCGAGCTTGTGATTACGGACATGACCATGCCGAATATGAGCGGGGAAATACTGGCAGAGGAACTGAAGAAAATCCGTTCGGATATTCCGGTGATTCTTTGTACCGGATTCAGTGAAAAGATTTCCAAGGCGAGGACGATTGCCTTGGGTATAGAAGGTTTTCTGATGAAGCCGATCGTGATGAGTGATCTTGCCAAGACCATCCGGGAAGTGCTGGATAATATCGATAAGCACGAATAAAATCTGTAAAAGTTCAGCCACTATTTAGCGCAAACTCCGCATAGCGTGCAGTCCTGCATAGGGCAGGGCAAGGATGTTTGGCCCTCTAAGGCCCTTTGATATTCCCGAATAAGAAATTGCTTGTCGATTCCGTGGTCGATGAATTCCCAGGGAAAACGTTCATTTAGGGAACGTTCCCGCAGGACATAATAATCCGGGTTTAGGGGTGATGTCTTAAGGGTTTTGGTCCAGTTTCCCTGGTTATCGTGGGCGCGAGTTAAAATTTGAGCAACCTTCCGGTCGCCCCGGGAAAACATTGCCTGAATATAAGCCCAACGCGGAACATCGGCGTGAACACGGACATTTGCCACTCTTTTCAGACCATCCTTTATCTTCCGAATTTTCTTTTTCAATGTTTGCATATCATCCATTGCAACCCACTGAAAAGGTGTAAACGGCTTTGGAACAAAGCAATTCAGGCTGACGGTAATTTCTCCAATTCGTTTTCTGATTCTGCTCGACTTGAGGAACCGGTGCTTTATCTGCTTGCACAGGACGACAATTGCTTCAACATCATCCGGGGTTTCGGTGGGCAGTCCAATCATGAAATAGAGCTTTAAATTCGGGATTCCGCTTTTAACAAGCATTTCGGAGGCATTCAGGATTTGTTCTTCGGTAATCCCCTTGTTGATAACGTCGCGCATTCGCTGAGATCCGGCATCCGGCGCAATGGTTGCGGTTTTGACTTTACTTTGTCTGAGGGTGGCTATGAGTTCAGGGGAAAGGGCGTCTGCTCTTAACGAGCTGAAAGATATTCGGATATCCTCATGCAGAACAGTTTCACAGAGTTCGCGGATTCCCGGATGATCCGAAACCGCGGCGCCTAACAAACCAATCCTGGAAGTCAGTGATAATCCCTGGCGAATATTTTTTGCGAGCAGCGCAACCGGCCTGAACCTTGGCGGTCGGTAAATAAATCCTGCGCTGCAAAACCGGCAACCATGGGGGCAGCCCCTGGCGACTTCGATTAAAAATGTGCTGTCAAATGTCGTGTGGGGGGTTAAGATGGCACTGCAGGTAGAAACCTGGGAAAGATCCTTGACAAAGACACGTTCAATTTTTGCCGGCACATCATCGACAGGTTCCAAACCCTGGAAACATCCTTCGCTGTCGTAGATCGCCTGGTAAAATTCCGGGACGTAAATGCCGGGAATGCTCCCAGCAAGGGTTTTTAAGCATGATTTTCGATCTGCGTGAGGGTCAAAAGCGTCAAAAAAGCGGGGAAGTATGGCTTCTGCTTCTCCAATTAAAAAACAATCGACAAATCGTGAAATCGCTTCAGGATTGGAAAAACAGGCGACCCCCCCTGCCATGACCAGGGGGTGGGGGGAGCCCCTGTCATTGGAGCGGAGGGGGATTACTGCTTT
>JAFDFH010000395.1 GCA_019309945.1 Deltaproteobacteria bacterium | reverse complement strand
ATTTTATTTGGTTATTCTTTCTTAGTGTCTTCGTGCCTTGGTGGCGAGAAGAAAAAAGTTTTGCCACAAAAAGCACAAAATTTACAACTAAGGAACTAAAATAGGCCCTGGTGATGCCGGCGAGTAAATTTTTCCGTAACTTCTCAAAATGTTCTGGTAGGCCCGCTGCGCCATCCGGTAATTTTTTTCAATACGGCCAAAACTTGCCGTTAAGGGCGCCTAACAGTGACCCGCGCACGTGGTGCAAACTGAGGGTGTCACTTAGCACAATCAGGCTACAATCAACAATTTATGCTGTTCGGGTCACTGTAAGCCGCCCTAAACTGCTTCAAACAGTTGCCCGCCTTGAAAAAAATTACCGGATGACTCCGCTGGCAGGTTTAACCATAAGTTTTTGAGAAGTTACATTTTTCCCTCTGGGATACGTGGGCAGCTGTCTAATCCTGGCGGGAGTCGTGTTGATCTTCCGGGACGGCCTGGGATGAATCCTTTTTTAAAGGATTCATCCCAAACTTTCAAGCGTTTAAGCGATCGGTGAAGTAAAATAAAAAAGAGGCTATACTTTCAGGTAAGGCAGCCCTAACGTCTCCCGTTTGTTTTCAATATGCCGCCGAATCAATAGCGCTGCTTTTTCCGGGTCGGGTTCCACTGCAAAGGTGGCTCCGATGACGTCATTCAGCCCCTCGGTCAGTAGGTTCACGACATTCATGCTGCCGGTAATCGGTGGCATGGGACCTAATACCGTATATACACCCGAAGCGACAAAATAGGCGCCGATGGAAACGGCCTTTTCAGAATACCATTCCGGGGCGGCACCGGCAATCGGTAGATCGCTGATGTCCACATTTAATGCATTGGCAAGGGCCGACGCCAGAACCAGAATACGCACATTATCCACACAACTACCCATGTGTAGAACCGGCGGGATACCCAGGGCACCACACACCTCTTTCAATCCCTCACCGGCGTATTGAATTGATTCAGCAACCTTAAAACCGGCTTTGGCATTGGCCACGGCCGCACAACCTGTATCACCCACCAGAATATCGTTTGCAATCAGGTTTTTTGTCAAGGTCACATGACCATAGTCATGCTTGATCTTGGGGTTATTGCATCCGACCACGCCGGCGATACCACGGATTTTGCCCTCTTTTATGGCTTCAATAAGTGGTTCCGGCGTACCCCCCAGGGCACCTACGATGGCTTCCACAGAAAAACCTCCCATGGCTTTTATCGGTTCCACCGGAATGTAAACTTCCCCGCGGTGGGTATAATTTTCAACGGCTTCTTGCACCAGTGCTCGGGCCATTTCCACGGCATTGTCCGGATGAAATTCCCGGTGTTCCATCCCCGGAAAGCGGGCTTTATCGCTGGTGCTGATCATCCGTGTATGGTAACAGGCCGCAATGTTGCCCAGAGAGGGCATAATGCACTGATAATCCACGAGCATCAAATCCGCCGCGCCGGTTGCAATCACCAGCTCGGTCATCAGATGATTGCCCGCCATGGGAATACCATGGCGCATCAGAAGTTCATTACCCGTGCAACACAAACCGACCAAATTTATCCCCCGGGCGCCTTTTTCTTCAGCCAATTTAATCAGCTCAGGAGCCTGGCAGGCCAAAAGAATCATTTCAGAAACAACCGGATTGTGACCATGAACCACAATGTTAACATGATCTTCCTTTAGTACACCAATATTTGCCGAAGTCTGGGTCGGTTGAGGCGTTCCAAATAATATATCCGAAACTTCGGTTGCAATCATTGAGCCCCCCCAGCCGTCTGATAACGCATTTCGAAGTCCATGCAAAAGTAAGCTTTGCCAACCGTTATCAACGCCCATATGGGTGCGGTGCATCATTTCAGAAGTTTCCCGATCGATCCCTCTGGGGGTTATGCCCAGTTTTTTCCAAATTTCACGACGCTTTTCAGGTGCTCTGTTTATCAGGGTCACACCCTTTTTTCGAGTTCCATAATCCTCCTGCATGCCATTTGCCAGTTCTCCGGCAATTTGCATCGTGTCTTTTCCTTCAATTTCTACTCCATATTCGGCCGCTACTCTCTTTAGTTTGTCCTCGTCTTTGATCTCGTAGCCCGGCGCCCGGCCTTCAGCGACTTCCGCCAGCACCTCGACCAGATCCCTGCCGTGATCTGAATGGGCCGCTGCACCGGCGGCAATCATTCGGCCCAGGTTTCGGGCAACAATAATATCGGCATCAGCTCCACAAACCCCCTGTTGCGGACCTTCGCCGAAAGGGTCCACCCGACAGGGTCCCATGACGCAGTTGCGACAACTTAAACCCATATCACAATACCCGCACTGGGGTAGCTGGGCCTGCAACCGATCCCATACAGTTTCAACCTGGTCACGTTCCATTTTCTTTAACATTAACTGACCATCTTGGGTAATCGTATATGTCTGATATGTTTTGCTCATAGCGATCTCCTTAATTTATTTTGGACGGTTAAACGGTGATTTCATTGCTCCATTGAATTATGCATTCCTTATCTCTACCATAGTTTTTTTAGTTGTGTTCAACAGTCCGAATCCGGGCGGAGGCTCGCACTTTTCCGCGCCGATTGAAATACTGCGTGAAACCGCATCGGTTTTTTTCTTCATTGCCTCTGAAATTTCCTCGAAGCTAAGGGCGTTCGATTTACAGATTTCCACACAGGCAGGTATCAAGCCTTTTAGCTGGCGTTCCAGGCAGTTGTCACATTTGACCGCAACAACTTTGCCTGACGGCGCCGTGTAATCTTCATAATAACGGATGACGCCATAAGGACATGCCATGGCACAGGATGCGCAGTTAATGCACTTGTCCGAATCAATTAAAACGGTATCACTTTGCAGATCCCGGTAAATTGCACCCGGGAGGCAGGCCAACATACATGGGGCAGGGTTGCAATGTCGGCAACGATTTGGAAATCCTTCGTTATACAAACCGACCCCCACATGCACCCGAGGTTTGGGCCGCGGCGTTTCCAACACCGCCGTAAACAAGTTCTTGGTTCCAGAATGTGCCGTTGCGCAGGCTAACATACATTGCATGCAGCCAACACATCGCTCTGGATGGACCACGACTTCTTTCATAGCGCCTCCTTTCATTTAAATTTGTTGTTTCAATTCGGTAAATGATTTG
>JAFDFH010000068.1 GCA_019309945.1 Deltaproteobacteria bacterium | reverse complement strand
GCGGATCACTCGAATCCTTGAATCCTCGGCCCCTTGTACCCTCTGGGATCACACCTGTTCAATTGGAGATAACCCACTTATTTTGCCTTAAATAACTACAACTAATCGGGAGATGATCCTAAAATGGTAACTTCTCAAAAACTTATGGTTAAATATACTAGCGGAGTCATCCGGTCATTTTTTTCGAAACGGGCAACTGTTTGAAGCCGTTTAGGGCGGCTTACATAGACCCGAACAGCATAAATTGTTGATTATAGTCTGTTTGTGCTAAGCGACACACTCATTTTAGATCCCATGCGCGGGTCTATGTTAGGCGCCCTTAACTGCAAGTTTTGGCCGTATTGAAAAAAATTACCGGATGGCGCAGCGGGCCTACCGGAACATATTGAGAAGTTACATAAAATGCTTTTGATTATAGAGGGTTGAATATTTCGAAGGGTATTAGTAGTGCCAGAACGAAAACTGCTATTTGCCCCGATTTTGGCCTCAAGCTCAGATTTTAATCCTCTTTACAAAATCAAATTCATCTTTTTTTGTATTAAGATGCCCGTTTAACTTCTCATCAAGAATTGCCTCGAAAATTTCTCTGTAAGATGGTCCGGGTTCCAAACCCATTTTTATTAAGTCTTTGCCGGTCGTCAAGGTTTTGATATGTCTTAACTGCGTAAAATAATAAGATATCGCTCTTTTGACCCTTTGCTGTTTGGTCGCCGCCATCATATACAGGATCAACTCGGTCTTAAACACGAACAGACGTTTATAAAGAATGCTATTGCGAGCAGGCAAATTCTGTTCAAGCCATGCAAGACATCGGTCGGCTTCAAATCGACGCTTACAGAAAATCTCCTTGTATTTAGGGGAAAGTTCAAAGCGGGTACAAATCTCTTCTGATGTTTTATTATCACAATTTCTGATAACCGCCAGAAAATAAACGGCCCACTTCATATAGGATTCCTCCAGAAAAAGCAAATCAACCCATGACAAGACTTTTTTTACAGAAGTAAAAATGGAAATAAGGTCCTTGTTAAGCTCTATCGAAGGATGGATAAACTTTATCAGATCATAATCTTGAAGCCTTACAATCGCAGGCGTCGGATTTTCCTCCTCAAAAATTTGACGCAATTCCGAAAAAACCCGCCGACCGCTTAAACGCTTGAAAAAATCCATTTTAACGGCATTTTCAATCAGACCCTTCGTTAATTTCCCGATTGAAAAACCAAAGCGTTGTTCGAATCTTATCGCCCGGAACACGCGTGTCGGATCCTCAACAAAACTCAGGTTATGCAATACCCGTATGACCTTTTCTTTTAAATCCCTTTGTGCTGAGAAAAAATCGATTAATGTTCCAAATCTCTTGGGGTTAAGCTGAATTGCAAGGGTATTGATCGTGAAATCTCTACGATAGAGGTCTAATTTAATTGAGCTCATTTCAACAATTGGCAGAGCAGCTGGAAATTTGTAATATTCCATCCTTGCAGAAGCGACATCAATGCTAAAACCGTCAGGAAAGATGATCACGGCCGTTCCAAATTCCTCATGGGAATGGATACGGGCACCTACTTTTTTAGCATATTTTTTAGCAAAGGCGATACCGTCTCCCTCGATAACAATGTCAATGTCCTCATTGGGCCTGTAAAGGAAAAGATCACGGACAAATCCGCCGACAACATAAACGCCATAACCGATTTCACTGGCGACTTCGCCAAAGGCCCGCAAGACATCGATGAGTCGCTGCGACAGGCGCTCTTTCATAAACTTCACAATAATTCTGGTCCTTGGGTTCAGCGGTTTATGGAAAGAATCGGTCGCCCTTCCGGGTTTGCTTTGAGACTGATGGACAAGGGTGTTCAAAAGATCGGTTCGCGTGACAACCCCCGTGATGACCCCTTTGTCGATAATCGGCAGAATTCGCTGTTTATTTTCAATTATTTTCTCCTGGATTTCTGTAATATCCACATCTGGCCCAACAAAAGCAAATTCCGTTGTCATATATTCATGAACAGCAACATGCTCCAGCTTATGGTACAGGGCCTTTTCAATAATCTGACGTGTGATATACCCCAATAGTTTATCTTGCCCATCAAATTTTTCCGTAACCAACAGCGCGTTTACGTTATAGCGCGTAAGAAAATTGTTGGCATCCTGGCAGGAAACATCAGGGCCTATTGCAATTGCCGGCGAGGACATAAGGTCCTTGGCCAGACGTCTTGATTTGATTTTGGCATAAAGAATTTCAACCAGTTTGTTTTCAATCTGGGCCAATGTCTTTCCTTTTATGGTCGCTGCAGCTGCGAATGTGTGTCCTCCTCCGCCCAGAGGTGTAACGATCGCCCCCACATCCACTTCGGGTAGTCTACTTCTGGCTACAATGTAAATTTTATTTCCCATGCGCGCGATCGTAAAGATGGCATCAAGGTTTTCCATCCTGGCCATTTTATGAACCAGAAATGCGAAATCGGGCACATAGTCGTCTGTTGTTACGCTGGTTACCACCACCTCGATGCCGTTGATATTGTAATGGGTTGCGGACTGAATCATATCGTTTAAGAGTCCTACCTGTTCCGGGCTGATCTCTCGAGCGATCAAATTTGAAACTGTATTCAAGTTCGCACCTTTTGAAAGCAAAAAGGCAGCCGCCAAAAAATCTTTTTCGGAAGTGGAGGCAAATGTAAAAGAACCGGTATCTTCATAAATACCCAGGCACATGATAGTTGCCTCATCCGGAGTAATATCCACCCCCTTTTCCTCTAAGAGTTTAGAAAGGATGGAGACGGTTGCCCCGGTCGGCTGACAGACCTCATAGTGCCCTTTGATATCATTGGCCATTATTGGATGATGATCATAAATGTGTATCTCTAAATCCGGCTGTTCCAGCAGAGCTGTGAGGTTTCCAATACGATTCGGCTGTCTTGTATCGACTAGAACCAGTCTTTTAACACTTGAAAAATCTAAATCTTTTACATCCACCATGTTAAAGAGATAGACCATTGACTGTATGAAAAAATTTCTAAGGTTTTTCTCCTGGGAACCGGGGAATACAACAACAGAATCAGGGTATAGCTTCTGGGCCGCAAGCATGGATGCCATTGCATCAAAATCGGCATTCACATGGGTTGTGATGATGGTTAGATTCTTATTGTCTGGATTTTGTTTTACGCTCATAATCGCGTCCTGTACAAGATATGGATACAGGTTCGGTGGAGTAAAAAGGACTTTTTGTAAAGATCTCGTCTCTAAATAGTAAAATTATATGCATATGTGCAGCGGTTAATCAAGTTCAAGATCGGTCAAATTATAAATTATGAAAACTATTGTTGTTTGGTCCAACCTATGATATCAAGCGCAGAAAATTTTGGTAAATCATAAATGCTAATCCGGCATTTAGAATAAAAAGAATGTTGCGGTATCGTGCCATGCCGCTTGAAAAAAGGAAAAAACAACGAGCCCGTTTCAAAACGTTTCAGTTTGTTCAAGGTCAAGGAAGGCGATCCCGCTTAGACGGGAGGCAAAAAGAGAGGTTTAAAATTGCCTAACGGGTAATCCAATAACGTACAGCTTGCAAAACAATAATCGATATGCGATGCAGGTAATGATACGCGTTGAATGAAATTACAGGAGGAGGGGTTATCATGGAGGTTTTTCTGTGGCAAGGAAAAAACAGGAAAGGCGAAACCCAGAAAGGGGAGATAGAATCCATAAGTGAAGAGGCCGTACGCGCCAGTTTAACCCGGATGCGCATCACCCCAACCAAGATCAAGAAAAAACCAAAGGACATGTTTGCAAACATTGCCTTTTTGCAACCAAAGGTCAAAGTAACTGATATTATAATTTTTACGAAACAGTTTTCCACCATGATCGATGCGGGCCTTCCCATCATTCAATGCCTTGACATACTCCATGCACAACAGGATAACCCGACATTTAAAAAAATGATAAAAGAGATCAAGGAATCCGTTGAGGGCGGGGCAACCTTTGCGGAAACGTTGAAAAAGTATCCGGAGCAATTTGATGATCTTTTCGTAAATATGGTTCATGCGGGTGAAGTCGGGGGTATTCTCGACATCATTCTGAGAAGGCTCTCCAATTTCATGGAGAAAGCAGCCAAGCTTAAAGCCCAGGTAAAGGGCGCCATGACGTATCCCATTATTACCTTGGTCGTTGCTTTTGTCGTGGTGGCTGTGATCCTGGTTTTTGTTATCCCTGTATTTCAGGAAATGTTTGCCGATTTCGGCGGTGAACTACCGCTATTGACCCAATTTGTCGTAACCTTGAGCGAAGTTGTGAAGAAAAAAATAATATACATCATTATTGCCATTGTTGGTTTTATATTCGCGTTTAAAAAGTTTTATAGCACTGAAAAAGGACACGCAATGGTGGATGATTTTTCTCTTAAGTTGCCGATATTTGGAGATTTGATACGCAAGGTGGCGGTAGCCAAATTTACGCGCACCATGGGGACAATGCTTTCCAGCGGGGTTGCGATTCTGGATGCACTTGATATTGTCAGCAAAACAGCCGGAAACAAAACAATCGAACGTGCGCTTGTCAGTGTCCGTTCCGGAATTACAGAAGGCCGAACAATGGCTGATCCACTCGAAGAAAGCGGAGTTTTTCCATCCATGGTTTGCCAAATGATCTCGGTAGGTGAATCCACCGGGGCTCTGGATACCATGTTGGATAAGATCGCCGACTTTTATGACGACGAAGTCGACCAGGCGGTGGAAAACTTAACTTCAGCAATTGAACCGGTGATGATGGTATTTATGGGCATCCTCATTGGTGGCTTGGTCATCGCAATGTATCTCCCCATATTCAAGATGGCCGGTGCGATCGGAGGATAACCGGTCGGATGCAAGGCCTAATAATTTAACGTCTCAGAATTTCTACAGCTTATTGAGAATAAAGGTATTTTTTGAAGCCTGAGTTCCAGCCTCGCACCTGGAATAAACGTATATTCGGAGGAAAATGATCCGTTCCATTAATTGATCGTCGGTCGGTCTCTAAGTTCAATCATTTATCCGCCCAAAAATTTGCCTTATTCCCAGGTTTGGCAAAAGATTTGGTAAACGAGACCTTTGAAAAATGCTCATTTTTGTTCAAGTTCAAGGAAGGCGAAAATTTTAACCACAGGAATACATTTAGTATTTTGAGGATTAGAATTTGAGCCTGACACAGAAATTGGGCCAAAAGGGGCGTTTTGCAAAGGTCTCTAAGCGGGCATATCAAAGCGTTAACAACCTTTCCCGTCCACCGGTTGCGTTTCATGAACCATATTCCGCTACAGCCCGAAGATGAGTTGTTTCGCAAGCTTAAATGGCTTATGCTCTTTCGGCTTCTTTTTACGACCCTGCTGATTGGGTCAACGATTATTCTGCATATCAGTACAAGCCCTTCCGCTATTTCTCAACCTCTTTTGATTCTCTACGGAATTATTGCTGGAATCTTCATGCTTTCCTTCATATATGCGCTTATCCTCAATCGTGTGAAGCGCAGGGTTCTCTTCGCTTATATACAGATTGGTATCGATACATTCGTCGTATCGCTAATAATTTTTGTGACCGGAAGCTTTGCCAGCATTTTTTCATTCCTCTATCTTATTGTGATTATCTATGGGAGCATGCTCCTTTTCAGAAATGGAAGTATGATCATGGCCGCGCTTTGCAGCATTCAATACGGGATCATGGTCAATCTTGAATATTACGGGATCATTACCCCTTTCGACACGGAGGGGGGTCTGGCTTTAGCAAGCTATGACTGGAGTTATATACTCTATAAGATCATGTTTACAACGGTTGCCTGTTTTGCTGTCGCTTTACTGAGCAGTTTTTTATCGGAACAGGCACGAAATACAACAAAAGAACTTCTGGCCATGGAAGACCATATCAAACGTGTTGAAAAAATGGCGGCCATCGGTGAGTTTTCGGCTGGTCTGGCCCATGAAATCAAGAATCCGCTGGCTGCTCTAACCGGTTCGATCCAACTTATCAGAGAAGATAACCATTTTAATTCTGACCATAACAAATTAATGCAAATTGTTTTGCGTGAGGCGGACCGCCTAAGCGCTCTTGTAAACAATTTCCTTCTATTCGCAAAGCCGCCCGTTGGAAAAGTCGAAGCCATCGAACTTGACAAAACATTGACAGAAACTATTGAACTTTTCGAAAAGGACAACACCTGTCGCGGGAGAATTTCAATTACAAAAAAATTGACTCCGGGCATCTGGATTAAAATGGATCCGGTTCACCTCCGCCAAATTCTCTGGAATCTGCTGTTAAACGCCGCGGAGGCCATTGAAGGTTCAGGCCTTATCGATATTAAACTGTATCCTTTAAAGGGCAAGCGTGCCGGAATTCAAATTACGGATAATGGTTGTGGCATGCCTGGAGAAGTTATTCGATCGATTTTTAACCCTTTTTTTACAACCAAGCCTAACGGTACAGGTCTTGGACTTTCCATCGTTCACAGTATTCTTGACTCCTATAAAAGTCGGCTGGATGTTGAAAGCAATCTCAACCGCGGCACAACGGTTACGATGAAATTGAAACAGATTGAACTACCGACTTAGTCCACCCGCTTCACCAACTTAACCTTGACACCTATCGGCAAATGGGTTACCAAATACAGCTTAATTTTTTTTAGATCTTCAAAATAAAAATTAATGATGGATTCTCAAAAATCCTTTTTTTTTATGAAGTGACAATTTTAGAGACCTTTGAAAAATGGTAATTTTTGTTCGCGTTCAAGGAAGGCGACCAAATTTTAAATCAGGCTCAACCACAGGAATATATTGAATATTTCGAGGATTGAAATTTGAGCTTGACGCCGAAATCGGGCAAAAAGTGCCGTTTTGCAAAAATCTCTTTTAGCTTCGGTTGGGATAGGATAATTATGAATCCGTCATTTCTTTTTAGAAACGTAAGACCTTTGAAAAATGTTCCATTTTGTTCAAGGCCAAGGAAGGCGAAAATTTTAACCACAGGAATACATGTAGTATTTTGAGGATTAAAATTTGAGCCTGACGCCGGAATTGGGCAAAAGGGGGCGTTTTCCAAAGGTCTCAACGTAAGATACGGCCCCCGTACAAGATTCATCCTATTGATTTATCTTGGATTCGAATGATAAGCGGATATGAACAGGTAATGGAAAAAACAACTGATATTAAAGAGCAAAGAAGAAAAAAACTTTCGGATTTAAGAAATAAAAATATTAGGCTTTTTCCGAATGATTTTTTCGTTTCCCATACGATAAAAGATATTTTGGCGATCATAGAAAAGTCACCCAACACGGTTACGGAACATAATCCGATCTTTTCCGTTGCAGGCCGCATGATGGCTGTGAATCGCTTCGGGAAAGCATCATTTATCAGATTCAGGGACCGCACCGGCCAGCTTCAGGCATATGTGCGCAAAGACAACGTGGGGACTGAAGTTTATGACCTCTTTAAACAACTCGACATAGGGGATTTTGTGGGCCTAAAAGGAGGACTGTTCAAGACCAAAACAGGGGAATGGACGCTTCTTGTGAATGAATTAAAGCTTGTTAGCAAGGCCATAAACCCCCTTCCAGAAAAGTTCCACGGGTTAAAAGACCCTGAAAAACGATATCGCCGGCGATATCTTGATCTTCTCATGAATTCGGATGTACGGGATATATTTTTAAAGCGAAGCAAAATAATTCAGGCCATACGCACCTTCCTCTTGAATCGTGATTTTCTTGAAGTGGAAACCCCCATGATGCAACCGATTCCCGGTGGAGCTGAAGCCACACCGTTTAAAACCCACCACAATGCGTTGGGAATGGATCTCTTTTTACGTATTGCCCCGGAACTGTATCTTAAGCGCCTTGTTGTCGGTGGTTTCGAACAAGTCTTTGAATTAAATCGAAATTTTAGAAATGAAGGGGTATCAACTCAGCATAATCCTGAATTCACGATGCTTGAATTTTACCTGGCCTACGCAACCTATCAAGATTTGATGGAGTTGACCGAGCAGATGTTTGCCTATGTAACTCGGGATGTTATCGGATCAACCGTAATCACTTACCAGGGGAACAGTATCGATATGGAGGGGCCATGGCGCCGAGTAACACTTTTATCGGCCTTGGAAGAATTTGGCGGCATTGACGCGGGTCTGCTCAAAAGCCGGGAAGGCCTCCTTGATTTTGCGTCTTCAAAAGGAATCAAAATCACAAAAACCGGTCGTCTTGGAAAAGTAATTACCAAGCTCTTTGATATTCTCGTGGAACCTCATTTGATACAACCGATATTTGTCACCGGGTACCCGGTTGAGGTTTCCCCGCTATCCAGAAGAAGCGAAACCGAACCAAATCTTACCGATCGTTTTGAACTCTTCATCGGGGGACGCGAGATTGCCAACGGATTTTCAGAGCTAAATGATCCGGATGATCAGCGGGAGCGTTTTATCGAACAGATGTCACGCCGTGAAGCAGGTGATAAAGAAGCCCATCATATGGATGAAGACTATATCGAAGCGTTGTCGTACGGGATGCCTCCTGCCGCCGGTGAAGGGATAGGTATTGACAGACTTGTCATGCTGCTTACGGATTCTGCATCCATTCGAGAGGTTATCCTTTTTCCCCACATGAAACCAAAGGAACACAGGCCCAACACGTAGGACTCCGTGCCATAGACCGATGACAGATAATTCGAAAAAGTGATAGTTTGATGTCTTTTGAGTTTTTCATAGCCAGCCGTTATCTCAGGGTAAAGAAGAAACAGCCGTTCATTGCACTCATCACCGTTCTTTCCATTGCAGGGGTGATGGTGGGGGTTATGGCCCTGATCGTCGTCATAGCGGTGATGTCCGGGTTTGAGTCCGACCTTAAGGCTCGTATCCTGGCCGGGCAATCCCATGTTATCGTGATGCGTCATGGCGGACCCTTCACGGAATACCGGAAGGTGATTGAAAATATGGTAAGCATCGAAGGGGTGGAAGCTGCTACCCCTTTTGTTTATACCCAGATCATGCTCCGTTCGTCATCCGGTGCATCCGGTGCAGTTTTAA
>JAFDFH010000394.1 GCA_019309945.1 Deltaproteobacteria bacterium | reverse complement strand
AGGTTCGTTTGGCCTGTCAGGCCTTTATCACGGCACCGACGACGGTCGCTTTGATGACACCGGCGCCCGGCAAGGAACGAATCCTGGAAGAGGGTATCGGCCGTTTCGTTGCAACTCAGCCCGCCATTAAAAAATGCTACCTTGAAATTAAAGCGGATGACTTAAAAAAAGATGGGACCATCACTGAAATTATAGAGGATCTTTTACTTCAGCATGGAATCAAAAAAATAACGATCGCTTTTGCAGGTTTAAAAACCTTGCCGGTCATACTTGACCAGAACCGGTCCGGAGTCACGGCCCTTTTAAAAAACACCGAAGTGATCGGATTTGAACCTGGAGATACCTCAGACGACATCTATGGTCTGGCAGTAGATATCGGAACCACTACCGTTGTGGGGTACCTGTTTGACCTAAGCCAGGGCAAACTCATGGGCGTATATTCCGGTCTCAATGGCCAATCCGCTTTTGGCAGTGATGTAATTACGCGGATCGAGCACGCGCTTAATTCCCCGGAAGGCCTGAATCAGCTTCAGGAAGCCGTAAGCGGCACGATCAATGGCATTATTGAAAATCTTTGCTTCATGAGTCGCATTTCAAGCAATAACATTTACAGTCTCGTGATTGTGGGCAATACCCCGATGAACCATCTTTTCTGGGGAATGTCGCCCCGGTTTCTGTCCCGATTTCCGTACAATCCCCTCACCACCCGTGCGCTCTGTGTGCCTTCCGGGGGTTTGGGAATTGAGATGAACACCCTTGGACGCGTGTTTGCGCTTCCGCTTGTTTCGGGATTTATCGGTTCGGATACGGTGGGGGTGGTGCTTGCAACCGATCTTCACAAAAGTAAAGTGCCAAGGATCGCGATCGATATCGGCACCAACGGAGAAATTGTTTTGGCCGCCGGCAAAACGGTCGTGGCATGCTCCTGTGCGGCCGGGCCGGCATTTGAAGGATCCCATATTCAATGCGGGATGCGCGGGGCCAGTGGCGCCATTGATCAGGTTCTTTTCACTGGAGATGAAATCCAGTATCATGTCATTGATGAAGTTGCACCCAAAGGAATCTGTGGCTCAGGCCTGGTGGATGCCGTGGCCGGCATGCTGAAATGCGGACTTATCACCGTCGACGGCCGGCTGTTGACCCAGGAAGAGATTTCCAATCGGCTTTATGCCACAAGGATCAGGCAGGGAAAATACAACCTGTTTTCATTGACCGGGCAGGAGGCTATTCCCCCGGGTGGTGAAGAAGTGGTCATCACGCAGAAGGATATCCGTGAACTGCAACTTGCCAAAGGGGCCATGATGGCAGGTATTAAGATTCTTATTGACAGAGTGGGATTACTGGAACAAGATATTCGGGAAGTCTATCTGGCAGGAGCGTTTGGAAATTATATTCGTCCTGAAAATGCAGTCGCCATCGGCCTTTTACCGCAATTTAAAAACGCAAAGGTGGTCCAGGTGGGAAACGCGGCCGGTAGCGGGGCCAAAATGGCCCTGCTTTCTACCAAAGCCTTCAATCAGGCAACCAGAATTGCCGCACAAATTGAGTACATTGAAATCGCCAAGATTGCTGTGTTTCAGGAAGAATTTATTAAAGGAATGGTTTTTCCGACATGGATTTGAGAAAAGTTTTGCCCCGAAAAGGGGTTACCAAAGAGACGCTTGCAACCCTGAGCCCGGTGTTCATAGGAGAGATTTTATTTAAAAAGCAACACTATGAACAGGCCTTGGAAAAATACAGGGAGGGGCTTGAGAACTTTCCGCCGCATAGCGGGGGCCGCTTTCTGGTCTATAACAAAATGGGTATGGCCTATGAAAAGCTTAAACGGTTCAACCGGGCCATAGAAGTATATGAAAAGGGTGTTAAAGAAGGTACAATCACTCCATTTACGTATCAGCGTCTGGCGAGCCTCTATCTTGATTCGGATAAATTAAAAAAAGCCTCTGATTATTGTAAAGCAGGTAGCCGCTGTCTAAAGCGATCAAAGACTGATTTTTTTCAGGAGATCTATTTCTGGTTTATCTTTCAAAAGCTAAAACGAAAAATCAAACGCCGGCGGAAGCAAATTGGGGGTGTTTGATAAGCTGGTGTGGTGTAAATTCAGACCTCGTTAAGTCGTCAAATAGTCGAGTGGTTATTAGCGTAACTTCTCAATATGTTCCAATAGGCCCGCTGCGCCATCCGGTAATTTTTTTCAAAGCGCGCAAATCCTGAGGAATGAGACGGAGATTGGGCAAAAGGCCCATTTCCGTATGGACACTATTTAAAGAAAGGAGGCAAGCATGATGGAAAAAGGTAAACATTTGTTGATTATCGCTGTGATCGCCGGGCTGTTTTTGGGCTTCTTTGGGGCCATCGAAGATGCGGCGGCAGGAGGTAAAATCCTTATTTACAGCCCCTGGAAGGATAAGGTCATGAAGCAATTCACAGCCCTTTTCGAGGAAAAGACCGGAATCAAGGCCGAGAGCATTAACATCTCCACCGGTGAGATCGCGGCCCGCTTACGGGTGGAAAAGGCAAGACCCCAGGCCGACATCTGGCACTCCGTCCGTGCGCCCTATCTGGTCAAGGCCAAGGCCCTGGGCCTGATTGCCGATTATAATCCCCCCAACGCCAAATCTGTTCTGAAGCGTTATACCTACCCGAATGACAGCAGCATCATGGGGACGACCATGTATCCCTTGGTATTCTGCTATAATACGAAAATCATCAAAAAAATGGGCCTTGAACCTCCAAAATCTTATGATGATCTCCTCGATCCCAAGTGGAAAGGGGAACTGGTCATGCCCCACCCGGCGGCTTCCGGAACGGCATACGCATTTGTCACCACCATCCTGCAAATGTACCGCAAGCCGGGTGAGACCGGTATCGAATCCAAGGAGGGCTGGGGTTATCTGAAAAAACTGATGAAGAACGTGGCCCAATATACCCGCAGCGGGAGTGCGCCCAGCAAGATGGTGGCCAGGGGTGAGTACCCGGTGGGAATCACCTTTTTCGACAGAGTTTACACGTTGAAAAGCGAAGGGTACCCGATCGTCGCGATCTTCCCCAGCCCTATTTACGCGGAGCCCTCCTGCACGGCCATCGTTGCCAACTCGCCCAATCCTGCAGGCGCCCAGGCGTTTTTAAATTTTATGCTGTCCA
>JAFDFH010000393.1 GCA_019309945.1 Deltaproteobacteria bacterium | reverse complement strand
ATAACCAACAAACCTCGCAGTTAGCGCAATTTGCCTTTTATTAATGGGCATTTAATGATGAAGTATGATCCAATGTGGAGGTGCCATCATGCTTCATCGCATTATCAGCCAATTTTTGGATTATTGCCGGCTTGCCGAGTTTTCCGAACGCTCTCTCCAGGCTTTAGCCATCCGGACAAACGAATTCGAAGCTTTCATAAAAATTCTTAAAATCCGGTCTGTTACAAGAATAGCCTACAGTCATTTAATCGATTTTGTCGCCGATTACGAAAATCCCTCTATCCACGTTAGAAAGTCCCGGGTCTGGACCCTCAGACAGTTTTTTCACTTTTTAACGCTTCACCAGCATGTGCCGAAAAACATCGCCCTCAAGCTTCCCTATCCGAAAATCGAAAAAACGGTTCCCCAGTTTCTGACAACAAAGGAGTTTAAACTTCTGATCCGCCACTTCAGCGAACAGGCAGATTCTCCTATGGGGCTGAGAAATCTGGTTATCATCATGCTGTTGGGCACCCTGGGGCTTAGAACCAGCACACTGATCGCCTTGAATATCGAAGATGTCGGCATCCGCTACGGTCTGGTGTGGATCAGGGAAAAGGGAAATCGTCAGCGTCACATGGTTCTTCCCCTCTGTATTTGTAAAATAATTCAATCCTATTTGCAATCGCTGGAACGAAAACAAGGGCCTTTTCTGTTATCCAAAAGAAAAAAACGCATCTCCCCGAGAACCCTGCAGGATATTTTCCGTTCGGCCGCCGATCAACTCGGTATCGATAAAAAACTCCACGCCCGGTTGTTCCGACATACGGCTGCCACCTATCTTAATAAGGTGGCCGGCATTGAGATCACACAGCAGGTCCTCGGACACAGCCGAAGAGCCAATACACTGAAATATACCCACCTCAATCCCGACCAGTATGCTTTTTACATGAAAAAACATCCCTTTATGAAAACCAAACCCAAAAAGGCTGCGCAGGCCTCAAAGCCTGGAAAGGAGATATCATGATTGCCCTGATCGATCTTTACCAAAAAGAACTTTTAAAAGTTAATGGGTTTTCTCCATCCACCGTCGAAACCTATACCCTCAGCATCAACGCTTTTTGCCGTTTTGCTAAAAATGAACTTCAAATCGACCCGGTCAACGTCAGCGGCCAACAACTGCTAAAATGGATCTTGTATCTGAAAAATACCGGCATCGGACACAGCCGAATCGAAAACCATCATTATGCGCTGAAAAGCTTTTTTGCGTTCGTGCAAAAAACCGGCATTATCGATATCAATCCAGCCGAAGCCCTGCCACTTTTGATAACACGCAAGCGCCAAGTCACAAGACCGATCTCAACAAAAGACGCTTTTAAGCTGCTCGATTCTTTCGATCAGAGTGCTTGGACCGGTTTGCGCGATTACATCATCGTCTCCATCTTTTGGGCCCTGGGCCTGAGAACCAGCGAACTGACCGGACTCAAAGTGCGAGATTTTGAACCCGGACACGGCAAACGCATCGGACTGCTGCGGATGCGTGGAAAAAATAAAAAGCAGCGGGCACTGTTTGTTGTCGATCGTTTATTCGATGCGCTTTTATGCTATCTTGCTCATCCCCAATCGCCAAATAAAAAACCGGCGCCGTTGTTCCCTGCCGATACAAAAACAACGGCAATCTCAAACAGTCGTGTTCAGCGTATTGTCAAAGACCATGGCAGAAAAGCAGACATCCAATCCGGGGTAACCCCACGTGTGCTTCGTCATTGCTTCGCCACCGAGATGTATCACCAGAACGTTCCTCTATCAGCTATACAGGCTATGATGGGACACGACTCGATTGCCGATACTTCCATCTATATCCACGTGTCAGATAAACTGAAACAACTGGCCCTTGACAGCATCCAAATATCAAGGAGGTTCTCATGGCAGTAACCTCCGATAATTTCTTTAGGCACATTAATGACTTTTTTAATTACCGGCAGGACATCTATGAAATCAGCCCGCAAACTGTTAAAAGCAATCGCGTTGATTTGGACCTGTTCAAAAACTTTATCTGCTCACAAAACCAGCAAACTATTGACGGGCCTGCAGTAATCGACTTCCAGTACTATCTGAAAAACCAAAGGCAAAACTGCGGCGCCTCCATCAACCGAAAGCTTTTTACCCTCAGAAGCTACGGAAACTTTTTTAAACTGTACGATCTCCCATGCGCAGATGCATTGCCTTTTTACGATGTGCTGAAAATACGTTCAGGCTATCGCAACCGTCCCGGTGCCTTAACGCCTCAGCAAATTGAACTTTTGTTTAAAACCATCGAAACCGACCCGCCTGCCACTGCGAGGCACGAGCGGGCAGGTACGATTCTGGGTATCCGTGATTATGCGGTCTACGCCATGATGTACCAGCTCGGTCTGAGAGTCGGGGAAGTGCATGGCCTGAACCTTGCGGATCTCGATTTTAAAAATTGTAAAATCAATGTCATTGGAAAGGGGAGAAAACCCCGTACACTGCATGTGAATGACGAGTTGATCGAAACATTGTGCCAATACCTGGCCGTACGCGAGAGGTTTTTAAACAGCCATCTTTCTCCAGCCCTGTTTATCTCCAAAAAGGGCAATCGATTGGCCATCCGAACAATGGAAGACAATCTTAAAAAAATCCTTCTGTACGTCCCATTTGAGGTATCCTTTAACGTCTCCTGCCACACTTTGCGTCATAGCATGGCTTCACATCTGAACGATAAAAATGTCGACATATTGGTTATCCAGAGCATTCTTGGGCATTCTTCTACCCGCAGCACCGAATCGTACATTCATCCTTCCCAAGACAGAATCCGTAAAGCAATGGACAAACTTCCCGGTATAAAATTTGTCAAAGAACTAATACGAAAAGGAGAACTTAATTTGCGATTCCAAAAACCGTTTAGACCCAAAAGAGAGTAGTATTTCTTCTGTAACGTCTACCTGTATTTATCTTCTTATTAAGCGTTTTCTGCAACGGATAGGGAAAAGTGTTTGCAAATTATCCTTTACTACTATTACGAATAAATTATTTTCTTGAAATGTTCGTAGTATTAATGCAAACTAATAAAAAATGATTTTTTTATCATGCTTCTTCAAAAAAAATGCCATCCTAATTGCGCCTAACTTTACATCTCACTGCGGGGTTCG
>JAFDFH010000392.1 GCA_019309945.1 Deltaproteobacteria bacterium | reverse complement strand
ATTGTGAACCATATCCAGAAAAATGAGCCACGCCTCATCATGCTGGGGCCCTTTGAGTGCCAGTCCGTAGCCGCCCTGCTGTGCAAGGGACTCTTTGGTCATGTATTCTGAGAACTCAAGACCCTTTACTTCCATGCCGATATCCTGCATAAAATCAGGGTCCGCACCATAGTCCTTTGAAAAAATATTTTTCATTCTTTGAACACCCTGGCCCACGATTAGACCGAAACCCTCTCCCCGTGCCATTTGATGGAGCAGCTCCAAAGCCGTTACCCGGTGGCCAAAGGAAAGATCCATACCACCCGTATGGGTCTTATTGATCAAGCCCCTTTCAAAGCACTCCATGGCAAATGCCATTGAGGTTCCCACCGAGATGGTGTCGAGTCCGTAGGTGTCACAGTAAAAATTCATTTCGAGAATTGTATAGGGGTCAAAAATCCCGATGTTCGAACCACAGCCGGCGATGGTTTCGTATTCAGGTCCGTCCACAAAGACTTTTCTGCCTTTGTAGGGCCCTGTGAGCGGGATGAAGTCTTTGACGCCGTGTGAGCAAGCAACTGTACATCCCATCCAGCATCCATCAAAACCTTTGTCAAAAATATTTCGGTAAACATCTTTGCCGATGTTATTGGCCCCCGGGTGTTGGCCGTACTGAAAATTGTGGGTGGGAAGCAGGTCGAAATCATTCATAATTGGGACGAGATGGGTGGTTCCGAGCCGTGACATCTCATTTTGTTTCGGGTCCAGCGCTACCATTTCCCGGGAATATTTTTTTCCTATCTCTTTTAATGCCGAAATGTCGGCCGGATGATTGGAGTTTGCGGTCACTTCATCCCATCGGACGATGATTGCGCTTATTCCTTTTTCCGTAAAAACCGTACCAATACCCCCGCGTCCGGCCTGTTTATATCTGGCACGTTTTCGTTTTGAATCATACCATGTAAAGTTGAGACATCCGAATAATGTATTTTTTGCGGCGGGGCCTGTGGAAACCACGGAGATGTTGCGGGGTTTTCCTTGAGCGAAAAACTCGGTTAAGATTTCTGAAATATCGTATGATTCCTCTGGCAATTCCATTGATTCAAGAATCTGAACCTTTTGCTCGATGCCGTCAATCAAAATGACAGCCGCCTTCGAGGTCTTGCCGGTGATTTCTAAGGCGTCGAATCCGGAAAATTTGAGATAGGGGCCGAAATACCCCCCTACATTGGAGTCGATGACCATCCTGGTTAAGGGTGAAATCGTGGTGACAATGCTTTTGCCGGATCCAGGGTATATAGGGGTCCCGCCCATGGGACCGGATGCGATACAGATCGTGTTCTCAGGATCATTCCATTTTGTGGTACCCGTGACAGCATTCCAGAGCAGCCAAAGATCAAAGCCTTTGCCGCCAATAAAAACGTCTTTCATTTTTTCTGAAACCGGCTTTATTGAAATAGCTGAACTCGAAAGATCGATCCGGAGGGTTTGGTTCGCATATCCTTTTTCGATTGATGGGCGATCATATTGAAGCGTCCTAATCTCTTTGGTTTTAAATTCATTCATTGATTTACTCCTCTAATATTGATGGGCTCGCAGGAAGCTTGAAAAATGGTCGTTTTACAAAGGTCTCGATTCGCTTGGCACACCTTAAACGCCGGCGGTTGTTCATATGCTAAAGATCACCGGTACCAAATGGGTTTGAGCCCTTTTCGTCTTCGAATGGCTTCAAAAACACCAATGGTTCCTGTCAGCATATTATCCCCGAAGGGTGCGCCATAAACGATCGATAAATTAGAAGTCTCCAGCAATTTACGTTTAGGGCCGGTGGCGATGATGATTTCGGCAGATTCAAACCCGAATGCCCTTCGGATGTATGCGCCGTGCCCCCCTTCCGCAATGATCTGTTTATGGTCCAGCTTCCCGTCGGCCAGATCCCGAACTAAAGCTTCCAACCGTTTAATATCGATGTCCCGGGTGTGGTATTCGAAGAAACCGACGATTTCTTCACCATCTAACGCGGCCCCGATCGTGTGAGAGGTGGCGACATCCAAAGTTAGCACCCTCTCTTTGGCCCTTGCCCGGATATCCATGGATGCCCCTAACACGGCGGCCATTCCGCTGTCCATGACATAAATTTCTTCAACAGGCAACCTCCGGGCACTTTTGGCGATAGATGTAAGGCGGTTTAAAGCCCGTGGAATCTCATCGGCTTTGTAAAGCAGGTCGTGGGGGAAAGGATTTTGATCCAGAGTTTTTTCGAAAATTTGATGTCGAAAGTCAAGATGGGACACGCCCAAGGGCGGTACCCCATGGTCCTGGGCACAGATCCCCACGACATCAAAAGAAAAGGGAACCCCCAAGCCGTCAATGATGGCTTTTATCCGTTCCAATTCCAGGTCCCCGGTCGTTAAGGTATGATATGTACCAGAGTGCTTGAATTCTTCGGCTTCTCCATCTTCAATGACTTTGATTCCCCAGGACCGGACTTTTTTCAGATTGTGATTGAGGGTTGCAGCCGCCGAAACGGACATCACGACCTCTGCAGATTGCGCCCGCTGCCTTAAAATATTTGACAGGGGTCCTCCACCCATCTCATTTCCGGTGATCAGGAGGTTTCCAGGAAGACTTGCGGCCGTTTCAGCGATATGCTGGATAGGGGATTTGACAACGGCCTTGTAGTGCAGGTCGGATTTTTCATCATAATAGAGCACATCCAGGGTTCCCGCGCCAACGTCCAACATTAAAAATCGGTTCATGGATCTATTTCTCCAAAGAGCCATTGAGCATCCTTCGAATCCGATCACGTTCCGCCTTTGTTTTTCGGAGCTGATCTTTCATTTCTTCTCGCTTTTCATAGGAGGCATCCTCAATCTGCTTCTCAATCTTTTCCACTTCTTTCTGGAGGTGGTAAAGCTCTTTTGCAATCAATCGTATAGACAAGGTAACTTTTCCGGCTTATCGGTAGCATTATCCGTTTGTTAGTAACTTCTCAATATGTTCTGGTAGGCCCGCTGCGCCATCCGCTAATTTTTTTCAATACGGCCAAAACTTGCCGTTAAGGGCGCCTAACAGCGACCCGCGCATGGGATCTAAAATGAGTGTGTCGCTTAGCACAAACAGGCTATAATCAACAATTTATGCAGTTCGGATCACTGTAAGCCGCCCTAAACGGCTTC
>JAFDFH010000391.1 GCA_019309945.1 Deltaproteobacteria bacterium | reverse complement strand
TGGTCTTGAAATCTCTTTTTGCCGGTGTTCATATCGGATGGCTGACGTTAATTGCACTTGTTATGCTGCTGGCGGCCGGGCGTGAGGTGATGGTGCGTCAGAAGAGAAGGTTTGCCGGGTGGTTTGGGTTTGGCGTTGGAACACTCTCCATGTCAATTTCTTCTTTCTCGATAACCGTATTGGCATTAATAGTGATTATCAACATAGAGCCCTGGTATGAACCTCAATACGCGGTTCCTTTGCTGGGGATGTTGTTGGGAAACACGATGAACGGGATATCGGTTGGTCTTGACCGCCTGACACAAACCGCATGGGATCAGAAAACGATTGTAGAAGCGCGTCTCATGCTGGGCCAGGAATGGACAAAGGCCATAGAAGATATACGGCGGGAAAGTATACGGAGCGGTATGATCCCGATTATCAACTCCATGGCAGCGGCCGGTATCGTAAGCTTGCCGGGTATGATGACCGGTCAAATCCTGGCAGGAAGCCCCCCTCTTGAAGCTGTTAAATACCAGATTTTGATTATGTTTCTGATTGCCAGTGGGACGGGTTTGGGTACCATGGCGGCCGTGTGGATGGGATCCCGCCGGCTTTTTGATGACCGCCAGCGTCTTCGGTTGGACCGTATTAAGCTTGTGGGGTGATCATGGCGAGACCTTTGAAAAACGCCCCCTTTTGCCCAATTCCGGCGTCAGGCTCAAATTTTAATCCTCAAAATACTCAACAATGTATTCCTGTGGTTAAAATTTTCGCCTTCCTTGGCCTTGAACAAAATGGAACATTTTTCAAAGGTCTCAGGGTGGGAATCAACTATCTATTTTCCATCGGAACAAAGGTACATTCTTCAGCACCGCAGTAGTCTCCGACATATTCGGATTCCGGACGATAAAGCACAGGCTTCGGGGCAGCGCCCGCAAACTGTTCTTCGATAACATGGGCCGTCCACCCCGCAATTCGAGAGATCGCAAAAATGGGTGTAAAAAGGTCGAGAGGAATACCCATTGCATAATACAGGGATGCGCTGTAGAAGTCGACATTCGCATAGATGTCCGAACCTTTTCGTTTTTTAAAGGCTTCTTTGCCTTTCTTTTCGAGAATTTCGGACATTTCATACCATTTTGTTTCTCCAATTCGTTGCCCCATAATTTTGGACATGGGGGCAAGGATGCGCGCACGTGGATCATCTGTTTTGTAGACGGCGTGCCCAAGTCCAAAAATCTTGCCTCCTGAATCCAGGATGTCGTTTACAAACGGCTCAACTGCTTCCGGAGATCCGATTTTTGTTAACATTTCCATTACACGGACATTCGCGCCGCCGTGCAATTCCCCGGACAGGGATCCAATGGCAGCAGAGATCGCTGCATACATATGGGCTCTGGTCGATGCAACTTCACGTGCAGCAAATGTAGAAGCATTGAAAGAATGCTCGGCGTGTAAAACAAGGCCCGCATCAAAAAAACTTGAGACCTCATCATCAGGAACGTCGCCGGTTAACATATAAAGAAAATTGGCGGCATGGCTTAATTCAGGATCCGGGTCGATGGGGGGCTTGCCGTTTCTGATACGATCCCATGCAGCGACAATCGTAGCAATTTTAGCGATCAGTCTTATTGCCATCCGGCATGATGCCTCTTTGGTTTGATCTTTTATATCAGGATCGCAGGTAGCCAGCATTGGCACCGCTGACTGGAGGATATCCATGGGGGGTGAATTTGGGGGTAAAGACTGTAATGCGCTAATTACTTCCGACGGAATGGATCTTTCCTCGGCGATCTGTGCTTCGAAAGCTTCGAGTTTATCTTTCTTCGGCAGCCTTTCATATAGAAGGAGATAGGCGACCTCTTCAAAGGTTGCGTTTTCAGCTAGTTCTTTAACCAGATAGCCACGGTAAATCAATTTTCCAGCAGCGCCGTCAACATCACTGATTCTCGTATGGGCAATGGTAACGCCTCTTAATCCGGTATCTAATATTTCCTTGCTTGCTTCCACGGTACACCTCCTTTTCCCATGAGACCTTTGCAAAACGCTCCTTTTTGCCCAATTTCTGTGTCAGGCTCAAATTTTAATCCTCAAAATACTAAATGTATTCCTGTGGTTAAAATTTTTGCCTTCCTTAAACTTGAACAAAAATGAGCATTTTTCAAAGGCCTCCCCATTTGATATTTTACGCGTATGAAGCCCATGCCGTTGACTCAAGTTATTTAACGGCATGAAACAACATTTGAAACAATCACAACAATCAGCTTAAATTGTGGTCTGTCTGAAGCGGGATTATGGTGTTTATCTCTTTTAAAAAAATCGCGCGCCGCCTACAGCAACTTCAGGCCCTTATTCTTTAGTAAACGACCCTGAGTCAGATGTGATTTCGAATTTGTTAAAGGTCAACCCACATGTCGGCTTCGTTACCACAATGGGAGCACGTGGCGCTCCCTTTAACCCGTTTTGGGGTGGGCTGATTATCAGCTTGTGCCTGTTTTGAAGTATTTGCCGATTCATCCGGAGAGGGCGGCAATGAACAGGTAATTATCATTTCGGATTCATTTCCACAATTTTCACACTTACAGACCTTCTTGATGACGTCGCCCATTTTTTTCTCCTTCACTGCTTAAAATTTTTGTCGTTCCTATTTAGTGCCCATCCAGAAACGGTCTTTTTGCCCGATCTCTGCGTTATGCTCAAAATTTTATCCTCGGAATATCAACTATATACCTGTGGTAAAATTTTTCGCATACCTTGATCTCGAACAAAAATCCTCGTTTCTGGACGGACACTATATAATTTAAAATTACTTACAAAAAGGGAAAGTGCCATCTGATTATTTTAGGAATGAATTCTTCCCTTTCATATATTGTTTTGAAATTAGTATCTTTTCTTTGTGACTTGGTGTCTGGTGTCTGAGCTGTTACCATCCTCAATCGTTTCGTGAAAAGTTGAAAATCATTATCATTTATTTTATTAAACTTATAACATCCTAAAATAATTCGTAATTGCTAAAACCTAAACTCACAATTATGTGTAAAAAGGACTTAAATCGTCATGTCGGACTTGAATCGGCATCCAGAACATATTGAATTCACTGGATTCCGGCGTTCGCCGGAATGACGGCTATACGGCAAAATTGACTTTTTACGAGATCGTCAATCTTGGACGGTCCGAAAAT
>JAFDFH010000390.1 GCA_019309945.1 Deltaproteobacteria bacterium | reverse complement strand
GGCAAAACCGGAATTCTTTTCTTTACGGTGGGCGGCGCCATTCTTGCGTTGACGACCACCTTGAATGCATTGTTTATGGTTGGCACCAAATCCCTACTGATGATTGCACAGGACCAGCTTCTGCCCCGGAAACTGGGACAGTTAAATCAAAAATTCGGCACCCCTCATGTGTTTCTAACTATTATCTGGCTTCTTTCCGTTTTAGGGATTGTCTCGGGATTCTCTCTGGAAACCCTGGCATCATATGCGGCCCTGGGAGCACTGATCATTTTTCTCCCCATCCAGATCGCAGCAATGAGATTCCCGGCACTATATCCTGAGCAATATCGAAAATCTGCTTTTAAACTGAAGGGTTTCTGGCTGCGGTTTTGCCCGCTTGTCGGCATCATAATGGTGGTTTTTTTCAGTTTAATTATCCTGTATGATTTAAAATCCATATGGAATATTGCCTGGTTCATTGCGTTTATTGTTTCAGGAATATTCTATTATCAATTGCGTAAAAAATTTCTTCTTGCAAACGGAGTTCGAATCACGGATTTATTGAAGGGCAAGGAAAATTGGGATGCCTGAGAAAACGTATCGCATGCCCCTGTTGCGGAATTATCCTCAACTAGAAGAAAAAATACCCCGCATATCCCTCGGTGCCTTCCCTACCCCGGTTCATCCCCTCCGGCACCTGGGATATGAAAACCTCTGGATAAAGCGTGATGATCTGAATTCAACGGTCTACGGCGGTAATAAAATCAGAAAGCTTGAATTTATTCTGGCCGAAGCCCGGCAAAGAAAGACCAGGCACCTGATCACCATAGGAGGAATCGGCACCAATCATGGACTGGCAACGGCCATTTTCTGTGATAAGCTGGGTATTGAATGCACCCTGTTGTTGTTCTGGCAGCCGGTTACCGCGAATGTGAAGCAGCATTTACTTCTGTTCAGGAAGTATAACGCCCAAGCGATCTACAAAAAGACCCTCTGGCGAACCGTGCTGTGTTATTACCTGCTGTACAGGATTAAACATCCCGGAGCCTGCTTCGTTTTTGCCGGCGGATCCAATCCGGCGGGCACCATCGGCTTTGTAAATGCCGCCTTTGAATTAAAAGAGCAGGTGGATCGGGGAGATATGCCGGAGCCGGCCGTAATTATCTGTCCCCTTGGGTCCGGCGGGACCCTGGCCGGTCTGTCCCTCGGTGTTCAATTAACGGGCCTGAAAACCAGGGTGATGGGTGTTCGGGTGACGGAATCTCATCTGGGCCCTTTTCAGACCTGCACAAAAAGCACTGTTGAAAAACTCACCAGACAAACCTATAAGTATTTAACAAAACGATCCGCCAGTATACCGGCCATCACTATTTCGGTGCCTGAAATCCTTGAAGAATATTTTGGAAACGGTTACGGTGTACCCACCCAGGACGGCACCACGGCATATTGCGCGGTAAAGGAAAAGGAGAATATTATACTGGATCCGACTTATACGGCGAAAACATTTGCCGCCGTGATGGAGTATTGCCGAATGCATAAGGGCGATCAAAAGCCTGTTTTGTACTGGCATACCTATAATTCGCTGGATTTGTCCGCCCAGGCTGATTCGGTGGATTGTCGGGATTTGCCAGAACCACTTCAGAGGTTTATTGAATAGGAGTAGGCTATGTTCGGAAAAATAAATATTTCAGCAGACGTCATTGTTGTCGGCTCAGGTCCCGGCGGTGCAACAGTTGCCAGAGAACTTACCAGAAAAGGAAAAAATGTCCTCATTCTGGAGCGCGGCTATGACCACCGTGACAGGTTTTATTACGGCACTTATCTGGGGGCCTTGCTGTATTCGGACCGCATGAGTTTGCTGTTTACCGAGGAAGGATTAAATATCATCGCCCCCATTATGGTTGGCGGAGCGACCAGTATGTACACTGCGTCTGCAGCTGAACCGCCTCGATGGCTGAAACATAAATATGGTGTAGATATTGACAATGAAGTAAAAGATACTGTTGAAGAGCTCAAAATTAGGCCATTGCCGGAGGATTTGAGAGGCAGGGCGTCCACACGGATCGCCATGGCCGGGCAAGCCCTGGGCTACGACTGGTTTCCCCAGCCAAAATTCATGGATCCGGCAAGAAGTCAACAGGACGAAAAAGATTTTAACTGCCAGGCTTCCTGCATGCTGGGTTGCCGGTGCGGGGCCAAATGGAATGCGGCCGAGTGGGTGGATGACGCCATTGCAGGCGGCGCTCGGATAATAAAACGCGCCCGGGTTCATAAAGTTCTGATCGATGATGGCCACGCCTTCGGTGTGGAGGGAAGAATTGGAGGCCATAAATTTACTGCCATGGCCGAAACGGTGGTACTGGCAGCCGGTGGAATCGGTTCTCCCCGTATATTACAAAACTCTGGAATGAACGAGGCGGGAGTCGGGATGACCATGGATGCCACGGTGATGATTTACGGTGTTACCCGCCAAAATGGCACCGGCAAGGAACCACCTATGACGTGGTCATGGGAAAACCCTGACGTAGGCTATATGCTCAGTACATTAACCGACCCCTGGCTGCTGTATCCCCTGGCAGCCGTGCGAAAAGGAATCGGCCCTGCCCTGAGCTGGTTTCAATGGCACAAAATGCTGGGAGTCATGATTAAATTGAAAGACGACATCTCTGGCGGGATATATCCGGACGGTAAAATCCGCAAACCGCTTACCACTGGTGATAATGAACGGCTAAATGAGGCCTATGAAGTCTGTAAAAGGATTTTGATCGAAGCCGGTGCCAAAAAATCGAGTATTTTCATGCGGCCTATGATCGGGACCCATCCCAGCGGAACCGTAAGAATCGGTGATATGCTGGACACGAATCTTAAAACCGAAATCGATGGACTTTACGTATGCGATGCCAGTGTGTTCCCGGAAGCGCTGGATCGACCCACTGTTTTGACCATCATCGGCCTGGGCAAACGTTTATCACAGCATTTGGCAGGTGATAATGAAATTGCTGAGACATAGTTTTCAGACAAATCCAGTCAATCCTGTAAATCCTGTCAAAAAAAAGGAGACAATTTTCCATGAGCATTTTGATAACGGGGGCAACAGGATACATCGGTTCCGCGGTGGTTCGGGAACTGGTAACCGCAGGAGAAAAAGTTCGCTGCCTGGTGCGGAAAACCAGTAACATGAAAAACTTAGGGGACCTCCATGTTGAACTCGCCTATGGGGATATCCGGGATATAGATTCCGTGCGCCGGGCGCTTCAAGGCTGCAACAGCGTCTATCATCTGGCGGCGATCTACGCCAACTGGCTGCCGGATCCCGGCTTGATGTACCAGGTCAACGAGGAAGGAACCCGTAATGTTTTGACGGCCTGCAAAGACGCAGGAGTTCAAAAAATCGTGTATTGCAGCTCCGTTGCTGCCCTGGGCGCTCACGGAAAAACACCGGCTAATGAGTCCGCAAAATTTAATTTGAATTCCACCAAAGATCACTACTTCATTTCAAAATACCGGGCAGAGCAGGTGGCCCTGACATTTGCCAGGGGAGGCCTACCGGTTGTCATCGTCAATCCCAGTGTCCCCATCGGGCCCCGCGACATTGCCCCCACCCCAACCGGAGCTCTGATTATCAATATCCTCAAAGGAAAACTTCCTGCTTACGTGGATGGAGGTATCAACCTGGTAGACGTAACGGATTGTGCCCGCGGAATCATCAGTGCAATGAAAACAGGCCAGGCAGGAAAAAAATATATTCTGGGCAACCGCAATGTAACCATGAAGGAGTTCTTTGACCTTATCGTTAATGTTGCCGGGCGTGGAAAGTCTCCATTTGTCAGGCTTCCCAGGTGGGTGGCGGTGTTTTCAGGTTACGGTTATCAAATGCTGGCCCGGATAAACGGAAAACCACCTGTTACCAGTGCCTCATGGGTTCGCGTGGGCAGCCATTATTCATGGTGGGATTGCACCATGGCCAAGGAACAATTGGACCTCGGCCAACGACCGCTGGAAAAAAGCATCGCTGATGCTGTGGAGTGGTTTCAAAATAACGGCTATATATAGCCTCTTTTCTCCTCATGACCTTTATCTGCTTCTACTCTTTCAAATCCCTGCCCACCCTTCCAAATTAAAGCTCAAGAAATCAAATCTTTTGGCCGATAACAGAGGCAGGAAAAAAGCGGTGTAATGGGGGGCTCCATTTAGTCCCTTAATCCCTCAATGCCCAACTACTGAATTGCTTCCCCGATAAAACGGGATTTCCGATTCTTCCAACCGGTTTATCCGGGTTAAGTACGGAGACAATTAATGATTAGCAAGCTATTGAGAAAACTTGGTCTAATAAAAGGCACATTTGCTATCACGGGCATTGCGATTCTATTCTCAACCGCACTGTATCTAATTTCATGTATCTTCTATGGCGGAATTTATGCTTGGGGATTAATCACGGCAGTTATTATTCCAGTTATAGTCGCACCAATGCCATCGTATCTTCTTTTGCGAGTTGCAATCAGACTTGCATTGTCGGAAGAAAATCTATGGAATAGTGAGGAAAAATAC
>JAFDFH010000389.1 GCA_019309945.1 Deltaproteobacteria bacterium | reverse complement strand
GGGCGTGAGAATGACAGGGAATATAGGATGTCCCCTTTTTATTTCAAATTTAGAGGATATATTCAAACCAAGATTATGGATATTAGAGGGAAATTGTAAGGGACATAAGATTGAAGTCATTTGTAGCAAGAGTGATACAAGTTTTGAATACTGTGGTGGTGAACTGAATCTCACTGTAAAATCCGCCAAAGTTACGGACCAGCTTAGTAGAAATTATACAATTGATGAACTATCCAATACTTGCGAATCATATTGGGATGAGTGGGAAAAAAGCCTAAATAATTTTCTACAAAGCAACTGTAACAATATTGTTGACACTGTAATAAAAAATGCTACAATTTAAAGCATGATTAAAAGTTTCAAACACAAGGGGCTCGCTGAACTGTTCGAGCGGGGCCGTTCCCGTCGGGTGAGGCATGATTTACAATCACGGTCCCTGCGACGTTTGGAAGCTTTGAATCAAGCAGAGTCGTTGATAGATTTAAACGTGCCGGGATTCAATTTCCACGGCCTTCAGGGAATACCGAAACGTTACAGTATTCATGTTAACGGCCCATGGTGTATCACCTTTGAGTGGGAAGAGGGTGAGGCGCTAAGGGTTGATCTTGAACAATATCATTGAGGTAAAGTCATGGGAGAGTATTTTGTTAAGCGTCCTTTAAAACGCCCACCGGTTCATCCCGGTGAGATTTTGCGTGAAGATGTACTTCCATCCCTTGGTCTGTCAGTAAGCGAAGCGGCAAGGCGACTCGGTGTTTCTCGACAGCAGTTGCACCGCATTTTAGCCTGCACTCATCCAATTACAACGGATATGGCGCTTAGGATTGGCAAGTTTGCCGGCAATGGTCCAGGTCTCTGGCTACGTATGCAGCAAGCATATGATTTGTGGTATGCTGAGCATAGGATTAAAGACGAACTATCTAAGATTGAAACAGTTTCATCAGCTGGATCCAGCGCCTAACGCTTTAACTCAGACCGGGAAAGCGATGCCATTTTTCGTTTTTGCTCAAGCATCATTCAATGTCTCTTTAGCGCAAGCCCGGCTATCTTTCCCGGCTGGTTAAGCACAACGTTATGTTAGCCACGAAATAGGAGACAATAATGAGTTTGGAAGTCTGGATTACCTACATTTTTGCCACAACGCTTATTTTGATAATACCGGGGCCGACAATCATTCTGGTTGTAAGTCAAGCTGTGACACATGGACGTAAATCGGTTGTGCCACTCGTAGCAGGCGTCGTGTTTGGGGATTTTACAGCAATGACCCTCTCCCTCTTTGGACTTGGTGCAATTATGACCGCTTCGGCCAGTCTTTTCACTTTGTTCAAGTGGATTGGAGCACTGTACTTGCTTTATCTGGGGATCAATCTGTGGAGAGCAAATCCGAAAAGCAGTTCTATTCAGCAAGGAAAAGAAGATATTTCACCGCGCTCACTTTTCAAAAGTTCTTTCATTGTAACGGCACTCAACCCCAAAGGAATTGCCTTCTTTGTGGCATTTTTGCCACAATTCATCAGCCACCACGAACCCGTATTCAAGCAACTACTCCTGTTGGGAGGGACCTTCCTGTTCTTAGCCTTGGTCAATGCAGTCTTATATGCTTTATTTGCAAGTCAACTACGAGAAGCGATAAAGAGGACAAGTGTACGCAAATGGTTAAATCGTTGCGGTGGTACGGCGTTGATTGGAGCCGGGATTATTACAGCCAGTATGCAACGATCCACATAATTGGTTAACAAGGCTTTTGCAGTGGAGCGCAAAAAGCCGCGCCCACTGAAAAGTGACGTTGTGCGTCTTAAAACAGTTTCAACCCACTGAAAATTTAGGTGATTTTCAGCAAAATTTATATTTAAAGGATTTGTAATATGGATGAGGAAAAATTATTCAAATTTCTAAGAAAGCAAAAGAAAATGGACTTATTAGAGTTTTTGCAGAGCTCATTCAATTACATGAATACAGAACAAAGAAGATCGGTTTTCGGAAAATATTATAACCAGATCGAACCTGGAAAAATAAATGGGAAAAAGTTATTACAAGAAACTCAGAAATTTGAGCAGGACTCTTCTGCAGGTGAATTTTATGCTCCTTTTGAAATAAATTCAAAAAACTTCTCTGAAATTCCAGAAGAAACAGAAATGTGGTTCGAAGAATTGAATGAGCTGCTTAGTTCATCCACACAGTTATCCAAACAAGGCGACCATGCTATAGCTATTGAATGCTTTTCGATATTATATGATTTAATATCTGGCATGGATTCCGGAGAGGAAATCGTTTTTGCTGATGAATACGGCAGCTGGATGATTCCTGGGGATGAAAAGGAATATATTCGTGCATACATTGCTTAATTAGCAAAAATAAAAAGCCCGGAGGATTTTTTAGATCACGTTATACCTTTAATTCGAAAGGATAGTTATGAATCCTTTGTTAACAAAGTTTATAATTTTGCGATCAAAGCAGCAACTGATGAACAAAAATCATATATAAAAAAAGAAATCAAAAGTAAAAAAATTGAAACAAAATACAAATAATAATAGCAACTAACGCACAACAATGCCATTAACTAGGACGGGCTATTACAGTGCGGCTTGGGAAAGCCTTGTCTGCGCATACTTTTGATGCTTTGGCAATGTTCTTCTTAGTTTGGCCGCCCGCCTGTTATGGGTTAACGTGCCAGGCCTTCCGGGCCACGATGCAATCGTTCCCGCATCACCTCTGGTGGTGATGTGGCGGCGGCAGAAAGAGAGAAGGAGGAGACTATGGAGCAAAACCGGGCCACGCAGTTCATGGAGCAAGGTTACGTTTGATCGGAGGCTGTACTCCTGGCCGTGTGTCAGGAATTCGAGATAGAGACAGAGAACGATGTCATTCCCCGGATCGCCTTCGGCTTCGCTGGCGGGATCGGCAACACGGGGGCCGTCTGCGGTGCTGTCGCCGGTGCCGTGATGGCTATCGGCCTCAAGTTGGGCAGGGCCGACACGATGGACGAAGGGCTCCGCAGATTGGCGGTGGCGCAGGAGTTTCGTCGTCGCTTCGAGGCCGAGATGGAGGACATCACCTGCCGCGGATTGACTGGGGCGGATCTAAGCACGGAGGAGGGGCGCAAGCAGTTCATGAGCTCTGACATACCTCTGACGGTCTGCTTTCCGGCGGTCGGCGTAGCTTACCGGCTG
>JAFDFH010000004.1 GCA_019309945.1 Deltaproteobacteria bacterium | reverse complement strand
AGCAATAGTTGAAAAACTGGGCCCCCAATTGAATGCGTTCATCAACAGTACAAAAGCATGAAGGCCAAATTCCCAATTTCTATTTTCTAATTTCAACGTTCCGTGAACGGTTACTTATAATGATATGGGGAAAAAAGTGCCGATGTCAAGATGTGAGTCATCTATTAAAAGATATTTGATATAATTTCAAATGGTTTCAAATAATCGTTGTAGCTTCTCAAAAACTTATGGTTAAACTACCAGCGGAGTCATCCGGTCATTTTTTTCAAAGCGGGCAACTGTTTGAAGCCGTTTAGGGCGGCTTACAGTGACCCGAACAGCATCAATTGTTGATTGTAGCCTGTTTGTGCCAAGCGACACACTCATTTTAGATCCCGTGCGCGGGTCACTGTTAGGCGCCCTTAACGGCAAGTTTTGGCTGTATTGAAAAAAATGACCGGATGGCGTAGCAGGCCTACCGGAATATATTGAGAAGTTACTAATCGTTTTACCCGCTAAACCCTTCGACAGATACGAGATGGCAGATGGATGTCCGTTGTTCCACTGACTGATATTTTATTCGAAAAATTTACTTTGACTTCCATAAATTCTCATCACTATAATCGGCTTGGAATGTTATCATGTTATTCTGATGATGGGTGAAGGACATTTTTTATTAACGAGCCCGTTTCAAAACGTTTCAGTTTGTTCAAGGTCAAGGAAGGCGATCCGCCTGAGGCGGATTAACCGCCGGAATACATTGGGTATTTCTAGGATTAAACTTTGAGCCTGACGCAGAGATTGGGCAAAATGGGACGTTTTGAAATTGGCTCAACTTGAGCGATTATGACTGGGCATCACCTTATACTTGGCGAATTAATCGATTTTATCACCGGTGAAACCTTAGAAGATACCCATGATGAACGGTATCGGCAGAACTTGGCGCGTCTGTTGGTAGAAAAAAAGAAGTATGCCAAAAATGAAATTGAACCACGATGTAAACTTCTTGTAAAAGCCGGGGATAAAAGTGCAATTGTCAAGGTCGATTTTAAGATTTTCCTGTCCGGTAAGGTTTGTATGATAATAAAATACGGGCCCGGCTCCATTGTGACCCGACATCGCCCGGCACTGGCGGCATCAAGACTGGTTGCGTCTTATCAGGTTCCAATTGTTGTTGTCACAAATGGCGAAGACGCCGAGATTTTAGATGGTGCCACCGGGAAGGTGATCCAAAGCGGCCTGGATTCAATTCCTTCCAAAATGACATTGGTGCAAAGAGTTGCGGATATTCGGTTTAAGCCAATTTCGGCAAACCGGGCGGAAATGGAATCCAGGATTGTCTATGCCTATGAAGTTGATGGAAGTTGTCCATGTGACGACACGATTTGTAGGTTGTAGGTTAGGGCCCATCCATAAATGGTCTTTTTGCCCAACCTCTTCGTTATGCTCAAAAAATAATCCTCGGAATATCAGCTATATGCCTGTGGTTATTTTTTTCGCAGGCCTTGATCTTGAACAAAAATCCTAATTTATGGATGGACACTAGGATGGGAAACAATATGAATTACGAAAAAATTATGAAAAAAGCTTTGGACCAGGCCAAATCCGCTTTTTCTGTGGGGGAATTCCCTGTTGGATGTGTCATGGTATTTCAGGGCAAGGTTCTTGTTACTGGATCCCGAACAGGAACTACAGCAGATTCCCTGAATGAAATAGACCATGCCGAAATGGTGGCCTTACGACGATTTGTAGATCTCAACAAGGATATAGATCCAAGCGGAATCACACTGTTTTGTACCTTAGAACCCTGTTTGATGTGTTTCGGCGCCATTTTACTCAGCGGTATTGGGAAAATCGTATACGCCTATGAAGACGTCATGGGTGGGGGCACCTGCTGTGATTTGACAAAACTAACCCCTTTGTACAAAAATCGTAAAATATCCATCATACCGAACATATTGCGTAAAGAGAGTCTCGAACTTTTAAAAGCCTATTTTCAAAATCCAAAAAATACTTACTGTAAAGGAAGCCTTTTAGCCGAACATACACTTGGCCAGTAAACTTTTCCTGTCCGTTTTCCATCACGTCAACGTATCACAGGGTTGGAAGAATTATTTCATTTAAAAACGCAACGATTTCTCCCGGTCTTGGCCCTTCATTTTTTCTTGCATTTTTTTCTTGCATTTCCTAATGTTATTCTATATTCATCTACACGATTTCATTCCATTCAGCATCCTTAAAAAAGAAAAAACGAATTCGAATTTTAGGAGGTGAAGGTATAGCTAGACCAAGACAAGTAAACAGAACAAATATTAACAAGGATATAAGAGCAAAAGAGGTGAGAGTAATCGATCCTGACGGGAATCAGGTTGGCATTATTCCAACATATAAGGCACTGGCAACGGCTGCTGATTTTGGTCTAGATCTGGTTGAAATATCTCCCAGCGCAAATCCCCCTGTTTGCAAGATAATGGATTATGGTCGGTTCAAATATGAACAGACCAAAAAACAACAGGAAGCAAAAAAAAAGCAAAGCACGTTTCAGATTAAGGAGATAAAAATACGCCCAAGAACAAGTGATCACGATCTGCAGGTCAAGCTCGGTCATATCAAGAAATTTTTAGAAAAAAAAGACAAGGTCAAAGTCTCTGTGATTTTCAGGGGGCGTGAAATTGCGTTTTCCCAGCGCGGGAAAGATTTACTTGAAAAAATTTCGATAGAAACTGCTGACATCTCAATAGTGGAGCAGTTCCCCAAATTTGAGGGCCGTATGATGATGATGGTCCTGGCGCCAAAATAATTTGCAAATGAGCCAGTTTCAAAACGTTTCAGTTTGTTCAAGGTCAAGGAAGGCAGAAATTTTAACCACAGGAATACATATAGTATTTCGAGGATTAAAATTTGAGCCTGACGCAGAGATTGGGCAAAATGGGACGTTTTGAAATTGGCTCAAATGAATTGAGGATAAACACCCTCCCGAACCAGATAAAAATATCCGTTTATTGAAAAGTGTGACCCATTAAATGATTTGATGAAATTTTTCAATGGTGGCGTGAGCTTGTAATTACCGATTGCTCACGCCATCTATTTTTTTGAGAAATAAGGAGAAGATAAACAATGCCAAAAATAAAAACCAACCGATCTGCAGCAAAACGTTTTAGAAAAACCGGAACGGGTAAACTGGTTTATTCAAAATCCCATGCAAATCATATTTTAACAAAAAAAACCACCAAACGTAAAAGATCCCTGAGAAAGAGCCATCTTGTTGATAAGACAAATAAAAAGGTCTTAAGCCAACTCCTTCCGAATGGATAGAAAGACGGCCGCAGAGCTTTGAAGAAATTCGAAATCTTTAGGAGAATAACAATGCGTGTTAAAAGAGGTTATAAAGCAAGAAGAAGACGAAAAAAAGTGTTGAAACTGGCGAAAGGGTTTCGCGGCGGTCGCAGTAAATTATTCCGCACCGCAGCAGACGCTGTAGATAAGGCTCTCATGTATGCTTACCGAGATCGACGGGTGCGTAAACGTGATTTCAGGAGACTCTGGATCATCAGGATCAATGCAGCTGTGCGTATGAATAATCTTACCTACGGTAAATTTATTCATGGATTAAAACGCGCCAATATTGCCCTTGACAGAAAAGTTCTTGCGGAATTGGCAATATCTGATCCGGCTGGATTTACCCGGATCGTCAATCTTGCCTCCGAACAGATTTAACTCGGGATTCGGTATACAGGACAAACAGCATTTGTCGTTTCATCATTGAATGACCGCAAAAATTAGCCGATTGTGTTCAAGGGAACTGCGTTTGCTTTGCACCTAATTGGAATAATGAATCGCAGGAATCCGGAATTTTAGTCTCAACATAGTGCCTAAAAAGTGAAAAAATCCATCGGACAGATCAAGGCCGAGGCGCTGGAGAAACTTCAATCAGCCCCGGATCTCGAAAGTATCCAAGCCCTCTCCATCCGCTATCTGGGCCGAAAGGGTATCGTTACTCAATTCCTAAGGAATATCTCCAAACTCCCACCGCAAAAACGTCCCGACATCGGAAAAGAGGCCAATGAAATCAAGCATTTCCTGGATGCACAGTTCCGAGAAGCCATTCGACGTTTTGAAACCGAGCCGTCTGAAACAGATGACCGAATTGACGTTTCATTGCCTGGAAGAACGGCTCAACGGGGCTATCTGCATCCTATCACACAAATTACCCTTCAGATTTGTGACATTTTTACAAGACTGGGCTTTGATATTGCTGAAGGACCGGAGGTAGAAAAAGATTACTATAATTTTGAAGCGCTTAATATTCCAAAAAATCACCCTGCACGGGACATGCAAGATACGTTCTATATTTCCGATGCGATTGTCCTGCGAACACACACATCTCCCATCCAGGTGAGAGTAATGGAGAAACATTCACCGCCTTTAAGAGTAATTGCGCCGGGCAAAGTCTACCGATGCGATTCCGATCTGACCCACACACCGATGTTTCATCAGGTGGAAGGTCTATTGGTCGACAAAAAGGTTTCCTTCGGCGATCTTAAAGGGATTCTAACCACATTTGTTCACCGAATGTTTGATGACCAGACAAGCCTCAGATTCCGTCCCAGTTTCTTCCCGTTTACTGAACCCAGTGCAGAGATCGATATTCTATGTGTCCAATGCAGAGGTAAAGGATGCAGAATTTGTTCCCACACGGGATGGCTCGAGGTGCTAGGCGCGGGTATGGTTCATCCTGCTGTTTTTGAAATCGTAGGATACGACACCACCCGATACACCGGATTTGCTTTTGGCATGGGCGTGGAGCGAATCGCCATGCTGAAATACCGAATCGATGATATTCGAAAGTATTTTGAAAACAATTTCAGATTCTTAAAGCAGTTTTAATGGGTTATAGGTCATTTCGATATGAAAGCTAGTTTGAGCTGGCTAAATAAATATGTTCCAATCGAAATGGAGATCAATGATCTGGCCGACGCACTTACCATGGTCGGGCTTGAAGTTGAATCCGTTTCCGATCGATATGAATACCTGAACCGTGTCGTCGTTGGCCGCATCAATGAAATCAACCCTCATCCCCACATTGCCAAGCTAAAGCTTTGCAATGTGGATGTTGGTAACCGCATGATCTCTATTGTATGTGGAGCCCCAAACATCAACAAAAATTCACTTGCACCGGTGGCTTTACCCGGAACTCTTCTTTCTGATGGAACTACTTTAGAAAAGGAAATCATACGCGGCGTGCCCTCGGAAGGTATGCTGTGCAGCGCGAAGGAACTGGGACTGGGCACAGACCGCTCCGGGATCATGATCCTCGATCCATCTTTAATTGTGGGAAATCCGCTCGCAAAAGCACTTGAGCTTTCAGACAAAGTGCTTGAAATCGATCTTACTCCAAACCGACCAGACTGTCTAAGTATCATCGGTGTCGGTAGAGAAATCGCCGCGATCCAGAAAACAAGGTTAAAATATCCCGAATGTACGCTCCCCGAAACAATCGACAATATTGCTGCGCACACTTCTGTCGTCATCGAAGCGCCGGACCACTGTCGGAGATACGTTGCAAGGCTTCTGGTGGACATTTCGGTTGAAGCCTCTCCCTTTTGGCTTCAGGACCGTCTCCTGTCGGTTGGATTAAGGCCGATTAACAACATTGTTGACATCACCAACTTTGTATTATTGGAAACCGGTCAACCGCTACACGCATTTGATTTTGACCGTTTGGTCGAAAATAGAATTGTTGTCCGACTGGCAAATGAAGGTGAAACGTTTACCACGCTTGACCATAAAGAACGAATACTTTCCCGGGATATACTGATGATCTGCGATGGGCGTGGACCTGTAGCCATTGCAGGCGTCATGGGGGGGCTTAACTCGGAAATAGAAGCGGGCAGCACACGTGTTCTGATTGAAAGTGCGTATTTCAGCCCCACAAGTATTCGAAGAACTTCAAAGAAGATAGGCTCAAGCACGGAGGCTTCCCACCGTTTTGAACGCGGCGTCGATCCAGAAGGCACGCTAAGAGCAGCAAACAGAGCCGCTCAGCTAATGGCTACAATCGCAGGGGGCCGGTTAATCGAAGGAATTATTGATGAACATCCCGGCAAGATATCAAAGCAAGCGATAGCTTTGAGTGTCAAGGCTACAAACCGTATCCTTGGAACCCACCTGGATCAAAACAACATGGAAGATCTGTTGAAATCGATCGAATTCGACGTGAAAAAAAATAATGGTGATAAACTCACTGTGTTTCCTCCCTCTTTCAGAGTGGATATTGAAAGACCTGTCGATCTTATGGAAGAGGTTGCCCGTCTTTCGGGGTATAATACTATTCCGACCACGTTTCCACTGATACCTGCCGAAGCCCGTCCAGCTTCCAAGCAATTGGATATCAGAAATACGATAAAAGCAATGATGACCGGATTTGGCTTTACGGAAGCAATCAATTACAGTTTTATCAGCAAAAAATCGGGGGATCATCTCGCCCTTCAATCGGACGATTCAAGAAGGAAGATGGTAGATGTTTTGAACCCCTTGACAGAAGATCAGGCCGTCATGAGAACTTCATTGATTCCCGGCCTATTAGAAACGGTGCACCGCAACATTGCTCATCAAGTCAGAAATCTTAAATTGTTTGAAGTGGGAAAAATCTTTATCAGTAGAGGCCCGGACAACCTGCCGGAAGAAATAGAAATGCTGGCAGGTATCTGGACCGGGACAAGGTTTGATGCTTCTTGGCATCATGATGAAACCGTTTGTGATTTTTACGATATCAAAGGCGTGATTGAAGGCCTGTTGTACAGTTTGAATGTCGACAACATCATATTCACCCAAATACCCGGAATTTCTTGTACATATACAAAACCCGGATATACCGCATGTATCAACACTTGCAATGACACCCTGGGTCTTGTTGGGGAAGTAACGCCTCAAGTCCTTCGGAATTATGATTTGAAGCAAGCCGCCTTTATTTTCGAACTTAATCTGGACACCCTCATACCTTACATCCCCGACATTCGGCACTCAAAACCACTGCCCAAATTTCCCGCCGTCGCTCGAGACATTACCATTATTATAAATAAGGATATCGAATCCAGAAATATAATGGAAAGCATTAACGCAATTGACGAAGACCTGGTGGAAAGGGTACTTTTATTTAATACGTTCGAAGGTGATCCGATTCCACCCGGTAAAAAAAGTATCTCTCTTCGAATAATATACCGATCGCCAAAAGAGACACTTGAAGATGACAATGTAAATCAACTACATAGGGATATTACAGATAAACTTATAGACGCATTTGATGGAATGTTACCGCGGTAAGGATATGCGGTTAAGCGTTCCCGTTGTTAAAGATTTCGTCTTTCGCCTCTAAAATGCAAAATAATCCATCTTCCCACAAAGAATTGCCCGACAAGCTATATTTTAGAATCGGAGAAGTCAGCGATATTTCGGGCGTTCCAGCCTATGTTTTAAGATTTTGGGAAACTGAATTCAAAAAGATAAAACCAAAACGAACCTCTTCCGGCCAGCGCCTTTATCGAAAAAGTGATGTCGAGTTAATTTTGAGAATCAAACACCTCCTTTATGCTAAAAAATATACGATTCAGGGAGCAAAGCAACATCTGGCTTCCCTGACCACCGAAAAAAAGAAAAAATCTTCGACCGCCACGCTTGAAGAGGTCCGCAGAGAACTTGAAAACATTCGCGATATGCTGATTGAATAACCCTTATTAACAAATCGGTAATGCTCCCCCTTACAGTTTTTGAGCGTATCCCTTTTTCTTCACAGTACGAGACCTTTGCAAAATGCTCCTTTTTGTTCAAGTTCAAGGAAGGCGAAAATTTTAACCACAGGAATACATTTAGTATTTTGAGGATTAAAATTTGAGCCTGACACAGAAATTGGGGAAAAAGGGGCGTTTTGCAAAGGTCTCGATACATCAACCCTCAAGTAACCAGCATCCAAATTAATTGTTGAAAAATATTGACAATAATTATTTTTTGTCATATTTTGTTTTTTAGTCGGCGGGCATAGCTCAGTTGGTAGAGTACAAGCTTCCCAAGCTTGGTGTCGCGAGTTCGAATCTCGTTGCCCGCTCCATGAGTGTGCCTTTTCCATTTTTACAGTGATTTAAGGGTAGAGCTTCTATGTTCGAACGGTTTGGAGTTAATTCTTTTCAAAAGGTTATTCGCATGATCTGGTAAAGTTTTTAAATCCACCACCAAAGATCTACCCATTATATCGGAAACGGGCTACCGCCCGTTTTTTGTTTTTTGGTGATTGAACAAAAAAGCGATGAAAGCTCAGCGAAACAATCGAAATAGAAAAAAAGCTGAGTTTGGGACAATGCGATTTTCTCTGGAAAGCAGAGAAAAAATGATTGTCCAGGCGAATAAATTAGCGGCCCCCTTGTGTGAAGCCGAAGGCGTTGAGTTGGTGCATATCGAGTATCAACGAGAGACGGGGGACCGGATATTACGCCTTTATATCGATAAGCCCGGGGGAGTTACACTGGACGACTGTGTCTGCATCAGCCGCCAGTTCAGCGACCTTTTGGATGCAAAAATAGAAACTGAAGAATATTACAGTCTTGAGGTATCATCTCCGGGACCTGATCGCCCTTTGGGTAATGCGCTTGACTTTGAAAAATTCAAAGGAAATGTAGCAAAGATTAAAACCCATCAACCCGTTGATGGACAAAAAAATTTTAAAGGCGTCCTTTTGGGAATATCAGAAGGAACTGTAAAACTCTTGGTCAACGAAAAAACAGTCGCGATTCCTTTTCAAGAAATTACTAAAGCGCGACTGGTTAATTATTATGGAGAAAACAGATGTTTATAACAGATATTAAGCGTGTCGTTGAACAGGTTAGTCGCGATAAGGGGATCGACCGTGAAGTCCTGATTAAGGCACTTGAAGAGGCGCTTAGGTCTGCTGCTAGAAAAAAGTTTGGAAGCAAGGTCGACATTGAAGTTCAATATAATGAGGAAACCGGCGAGATTGAGGTTTTTCAATTTAAAGAAGTGGTTGAAAAGATTAGTGAACCCGAGATTCAAATGACTCTGGAGGATGGATCTAAGCTGGACCCGGATTGCGAAGTCGGGGACAGTCTTGGAGAAAAAATGGACACAACCACCTTCGGCAGGATTGCGGCCCAATCGGCCAAACAGGTCATCATCCAGAAAATGAAGGATGCCGAAAGGGATGCGGTTTTTTCTAGTTTCATAGATCGAAAAGGTGAGATTATAAACGGAATTGTGCAGCGCATTGAACGGAATAACATTATTGTCAATCTGGGGCATACCGAAGGCCTTCTTCCGGCTCGGGAGCAGGTGCCTAAAGAAACATATCGTCGGGGAGATCGAATACGGGCATATATTTTGGATGTGCTTCATGACACCCGGGGGCCTCAGATCATTCTCTCAAGAACAGATCCAAATTTTATCATCAATCTTTTCAAAACCGAGGTGCCTGAAATCTCAGAGGGTATCGTAAACATCATGGGTGCGGCCCGTGAACCCGGAAGCCGGGCAAAAATTTCCGTTTCCTCGAATGATTCTGATATCGATCCAGTCGGTGCCTGTGTCGGCATGAAGGGAAGCCGGGTACAGAATGTTGTTCAGGAACTAAGAGGTGAAAAAATAGACATTATCCCCTGGCATGCGGATACAGCAAAATTTGTTTGCAATGCGCTGGCACCTGCAGAGATATCCAGAGTTATCATTGATGAAGAGGATCGTTCCATGGAGGTCATTGTTCCTGACGAATTTCTTTCGGTAGCGATTGGGAAACGGGGTCAGAACGTGCGGCTGGCATCAAAACTGACCGGGTGGTATCTTGACGTAAAAAGTGAAAGCCGTTACAGCCAGGCCATGAAGGACGGCTACGACTCCTTGGTGAAACTACCTGGAATTGGAATCAGTCTGGCGGATGCCCTGTATGAAAAGGGGTTTTTTTCTGCTGAAGAACTCAGCACTGCGTCAGTCCAGGATCTGACTCAAATCAGGGGTATTGCCGAAGAAAAAGCCCTGAAAATAATCGAATCCGCAATTGAAGTAATGGCCGATGAAAAGGTTGAAGAGTCTTTATCAGAAGAAACATCAGCAGATATCAACGATACGACCGACATTGATGATTCAGAAGACCAGATCATTGAAGAACAGCCGCAACCTGACATGACCACTCGTAACGAGACCTCTGAAGAGTCTTTATCAGAGAAAACACCAGCAGATATCAACGATACGACCGACATTGATGATTCAGAAGGCCAGATCATTGAAGAACAGCCGAAACCTGACCCGACCACTCGTAACGAGGCCTCTGAGGCGTTGGCGCCATCAGAAAATTCGGAAGCGATAAAAAATGATGGAGCTCGCGGAACTGATACTCAAAAAAGCTCTGAAGAAAACTCTGGCTGATTTTAAATACACGACGCATGAATTACGACTTCTGACCAGGCATCCACCACTTATCGTTATAATGGGGGATATCATGGGAGAACGGCAAGGCGTCGAACTGAATAAAACAATCGTAAGTCGATGCGATCATCGGAACCAAGGGGGATAAATGGCAAAGATCAGGGTATATGAACTTGCCAGGGATCTTAACATGACAAACAAGGTAATTCTTGGAAAGTTACAGGATATGGATTTTCCCGTAAAGAGCCATATGAGCTCTCTGGATGAAGAAACAGTTTCCACCATTAAGGAAAGACTTCTCGATTTGAAACCTGAAGGCGTCGAAGTCACACGTGTAAAACCGGGTATTATTCGAAAAAGAAAAAGAGTTGTGAAGAAACAGGATGTAAAAATAGCTCTTGTTTCTGAACCGCAGACGCCTTCTGAAGAAGCTACGGTTGCCGAGAAACCAGCTAAAAAAGCGCCCAAAGAAAAAGAAACAAAAAAAGAGGTCCTTCCCCAAAAGATAAAGGCGCCGCTTAAAGGTGAAGCTGTTGAAGAACGTCTTCGAATCGTTCCGGAAAAAGATGAACCGGCACAGAAGGAACCCGCCCCATCGAAAATCGCAAAACCCTCTGCTGTAAAAAAATTAAAGCCGGCCAAAAAAGCAAAGAAAGAAACACCGGCAAAGATTATAAAATTAGCGGTAAAGCCCCCAGAAATAATATCCGAAGAGACCGAAGCTCCGGTGAAAAAATCAAAAGCAAAAGTTGAAAAGAAACCCGCTGTAGACCAAGCCCCCAAAGAAAATGAAATGCGACCGGACCCTGTGCCTGAAAAAGGCAAAAAGAAGCTTGATAAAAAGCGACTTGGAGAGCCTGTAAAAGACAAGCGGTTTTTTAAAAAGAAAATTTCCTTCCGTAGTAAAGAGGTTGTTGAGGGCAAAGACCTTTATGCCGGAGAAAAAATCAAAAGCAAAAAGACTCGTAAAATGGCGAAGAGCAAAGCCTTCAAGGGGGAAAAGCCTCAAATTACCATTCCGAAAGCCATCAAACGGCGCATTAAAATCGATGAAACCATTGCTCTTTCTGATCTTGCCAAACGAATAGGAATTAAGGCCGGAGAAATGATCAAACAATTGATGACTCTGGGTGTTATGGCAACGCTGAATCAAACCATAGACTTTGATACCGCAGCTCTGGTAGCATCTGAATTCAATTACGAGCTGGAGAAAGCCTCTTTTGCAGAAGAAGCTGTTTTACCTATCGAAAAAGATGATCCTGACAAACTGACTGAAAGATCTCCCGTGGTTACCATTATGGGGCATGTGGATCACGGCAAAACATCTCTTTTGGATGTCATACGCAAAACAAAAACAACCGAAATGGAAGCGGGCGGAATCACACAGCACATTGGGGCCTACAATGTGTCAACCGATAGTGGGCAAATCGTCTTCTTGGATACACCGGGGCATGCGGCCTTCACCGCAATGCGAGCCCGGGGCGCCGGCGTTACCGATCTGGTCGTTCTGGTTGTTGCCGCCGACGACGGCGTTATGCCACAAACCATTGAGGCCATCAACCACTCCAGAGCCGCAAATGTCCCGATTATTGTTGCAATCAATAAAATCGATAAACCCAATGTGAATATCGAACGTGTTCAAAGGGAGCTTGCCGAACACGGGCTAGTACCCGAGGAATGGGGAGGTGACGCCATCTTTGTCAATGTTTCTGCCAAACAGAATCTCGGGGTTGGCGAACTCCTTGAAATGATACTCCTCCAGTCCGAAGTTTTAGAGCTAAAGGCCAATGCCGACAAGCTTGCCCGAGGTCACGTGATTGAGGCCAAGCTGGATGCCGGCAGAGGCCCTGTTGCGACCGTTCTCATTAAAGAAGGGACCCTGCATGCCGGCGAATCAGTGGTGTGCGGGATGCATTATGGGAAAGTCCGTGCCCTGTTGAACGACCGTGGCATTCAGGTTGAAAAAGCAGGCCCTTCAATTCCTGTGGAAGTGATTGGGCTATCCGGGGTTCCTCAATCCGGTGATGAATTGGTAGTAATTATCGACGATAAAAGCGCCAAACAGATCAGCTTGCACCGGATGAAAAAACAGCGGACAGTGGAACTGGCCAAATCAAGTCGATTAAGCCTTGAAGGCCTTTTTGAAAAGATGCAGGAGGAAGAAGTCAAAGAATTGAACCTTATTATTAAGGCCGATGTACATGGTTCAATTGAAGCGCTTAAAGACTCTCTTACAAAACTTTCCACCGATGAGGTGAAAATAAAAGTCGTTCATTCGGCCACCGGGACAATAACTGAATCAGATATCTCACTGGCGGCTGTATCCAATGCGATCATTTTAGGCTTTAATGTGCGGCCCAACGCAAAAGTTCACGACCATGCGAATGAAGAAGGCGTGGATATGCGTTTTTATGATGTTATTTACAATGCGATCAAAGACATCAAGGATGCCATGGTTGGAATGATGGCATCTACTTTTGAAGAACGGATTCTTGGCCGAGCCGAGGTTCGTGAAGTCTTCCATGTTCCCAAAATCGGTACCATTGCAGGCTGTTATGTGACTGACGGGAAGGTGGAGCGAGGACAAAATGCGCGCTTGCTTCGGGATGGAATCGTCTGCCATAACAGCAAGATTTCTTCCCTGCGGCGATTTAAAGATGATGTCAAAGAAGTTCAAAGCGGATATGAATGCGGTATCGGTATTGAAAATTACAATGATATCAAAGTCGGCGATACCATTGAATGCTATTATCTCGAAGAGATCAAACCCGAGCTGGAATAGTAATATGTTTTTGGTTGTCCGTTATTTGACTCGGAACAAACGACCTGCACGGAGCGATTATGGTTGTCGGGCTCGGAATTATCACACTCAGACTGCATGACTGTCACAGCCTAAAGGGAAAAAGAAAAGTTGTCAAATCGATCATCAGCCAGATACGCAATGCTTTCAATGCTTCCGTGGCAGAGGTTGGATCGAATGACATGCATCAAAAGGCAGAGATAGGGTTTGCATTGGTGGGCAACAACCGGCCCGTCATAAACTCGAAGGTGGACAAGGTTTTTAATTTGGCCGAAAAGCTCGGCTTAGCCGAGATTGTCGATATTGAAATGGAGATCTTCAATTTATGAAGCCCTTTACACGTGCTGATAGAGTGGGGGGCCTCATACAAAAAGCCCTGTCCGACATTCTGCATCGAAGGATAAAGGATCCTCGCCTTGAAGGAACAACGATCACGGGTGTAAGGATGTCACCGGATTTAAAACTGGCGCGGATATACTTTACAACCTCTGGGGACCAGGCAAGGAAAGAAGCGGCCATTGAAGGATATAATCATGCCCTTGGCTATGTTAAACGCATCCTGGCCCGTCGGCTCGGTTTACGATATATGCCCGACCTCCGATTTTTTTATGACGAATCTTTTGATTACGGATCCCACATGGATAAAATGCTGAAGTCTGTAAAAACAAATGATGAACCGAATCATACGCCATTTGAAAAATAGCAATCATTTGTTGCTTGCAACCCACACCAATCCGGATGGCGATGCAATAGGATCTCTAATTGCCATGGGGCTTTCGCTTGAAGCACTAAACAAGCGAATTACACTATACAATGAAAGCCCCTTGCCGGCGATGTATCGTTTTCTGCCATCGGTTGATCGGGTTGTGGGACGCGTCCAAACGGCAGATCGCTATGACACCGCCATCATTCTTGACTGCAGTGAATTGGAAAGGATTGGACAAGCGGTTTCGAGGGTACGCCAGATACCGACCATCATCAATATCGACCACCATATTACAAATACCTCTTTTGGAGACTATCAACTTATAGAAACAACTGCAAGTTCCACCGCCGAAATCTTATATCGTCTCATTAAGAAGATGGCTATCCCTCTTAACCGGGATATCGCAACATTAATTTACACCGGTATTTTAACGGATACGGGATCCTTTCGTTTTTCAAATACAAACCAGGCTGCTTTTACAATCTGTGAAGAAATGATCAGGCTGGGAGTTAATCCCTACGATATTGCGAAACACGTATACGGAACCTATTCTCTGGGTCGAATAAAGCTTCTCAATCTGGCCTTAGACTCAATCGAAATTTCAAAAAATAGTAAACTCTCCATGATGACGCTTACCCGGAAAATGTTTAAAAAAACAGGTACCCAGGCTGAAGATGTTGATGGAATGATCAATTATGCCAGACGGATCGAAGATGTTAAAGTGGCCGTCCTTATACAGCAGGACCCGAACGGCACGGAAAAATCAGCAAATCCGAACCTGTTTCACGTCAGCCTCCGGTCCGACGGCACAATTGATGTCGCTGAAATCGCCTCCGCTTTTGGTGGCGGGGGGCATCCAAATGCTGCGGGATTTAGTATTGAATCAGCGCTGTCTGATTTAAAATTAAAAATGTTTGACCTGTCCGAAAAACTTTAATCCTGGCTGGTAGGTGAAAGAATCCCTATGGGTGCAAATGAATCCAGTGGAATTATTGTTGTTGATAAACCTGCAGATATTACATCGGCCAGGGTGGTGGCCGTTATCAAAAAATTGCTGGGTGCCAGAAAGGTTGGACACACCGGCACGCTTGATCCATTTGCAACCGGTGTCTTGATCTGCTGTATTAACAAAGCCACGAAGCTTGCCAGGTTTTTTCTTCACGGCTGGAAAAAATATACGGCTGTTCTTCATTTGGGAATTGAAACCGACACGCAAGATTCAACCGGAAGTATTATTTCTACAAGCGACCGGATTGACTGTTCTGAAAAAAAGATACAATCCGTAATTCAACAGTTTGAAGGAACAATTGAACAGTTTCCACCGCTTTATTCCGCATTAAAGCATAAAGGCGTTGCCCTTTACAAACTGGCGCGAAGCGGCAAACCTGTGCAGAAACCGGCCAGGCCTGTTTTTATTTCATATATTAAAATACTCGAAATCCGTCTGCCGTTCATACGTTTTGAAACGTTTTGTTCAGCAGGTACATATATCCGGACCCTTTGCGCAGACATCGGAAAATCTCTGGGTTGTGGAGGTCACCTCAAAGAATTGAGAAGAACTGCAAGCAGTGGGTTTACCCTCAAGGAGGCCCTTACCTTGTCTGAACTGGAAAAACTGTCCTTGACCGGAAGAGTGACGGATCGATTGATAAGTATGACAAACGCCTTACCGGACTTGCCTCAACACCTTGCCGATAAAGGGTTAACTGAAAAAATAAAGCAGGGCAATACCATAACTAAAAATGACATCCGATCGCGCCAAACAGATAACGCTGAACGCTATATTAAAATCGTTGATAAGAACAGAAATCTAATTGCCGTAATCCAGTCGCTAAAAGAAAGTCATAAATATAAATATATTGTAAGTTTTGTCGAATAAGGCGATACATTCAACATCGGAAATTCATTAAACGAATTACAACGAATTTCATTTTAATAGGAGGTATAAAGAAAGTGGTTATGACAGCAGAAGATAAAAAAAATCTCATTGCTCGATTTAAACTCCATGAGAAGGATACAGGTTCTCCAGAGGTTCAGATTGGGCTTCTGACTCATCGGATTACCTATCTTACCGAACACCTGAAGGTCCATAAAAAAGATCATCACTCCAGAAGAGGTTTGTTGATATTGGTCGGTCGCCGACGCCGACTTCTAACTTACGTAAAAAACAAAGACATAAAAAGATACCGAACCATCATTGGAACCCTGGGGTTGCGAAGATAGACCTCGAAAGTGCTTCCCACCGCATCTTGGCGGAAGGGACAACACATTTTCACAGAGCATTGTGACGTTGGCATGACCTCATTTTGCTTTAGTACCTTTTAAATAGAATTTGTGGTTTTTGTGGTAAAAATAAAAATCAATCACGAAAACACGCAAGTGCTAAAGCAAAAAAGTAAAAAGAATTTTTCGTATTTTCTGATTATTGTGCTTTCGTGATAATAATTGTGAAAAAATTTAAAAAAACCAAACTTTTTTGGTTCCGGCTCGTCCGGTTTAGGAGATAAAAATGGAAAATTCATTTAACACAGAACTCGGTGGTAAGATCCTGAGCATTCAGACCGGGACGATTGCCAAACAAGCATCGGGTTCAGTAGTGGTCCAGTATGGAGATACAATCGTATTGGTTGCGGTTGTGTCTTCTAATGAGTTAAGGGCTGAAATTGATTTTTTACCGCTTACAGTTGAATATCAGGAAAAAATTTATGCCGCCGGACGGATACCGGGAAACTATTTCAGGCGTGAAATCGGAAGACCCAGTGAAAAGGAAACATTAACCGCCCGTCTGATCGACCGCCCCATTCGGCCGCTCTTTCCCAAAGGGTATCGTTATGAAACTCAGGTGATTGCAACGGTTCTGTCCATGGACCCTGAAACTGAACCGGATATCCTTGCGATGATCGGTGCGTCTGCTGCACTTGAAATATCAAACATTCCGTTCGCAGGACCCATTGCATGTATTCGGGTCGGACGTATAAACGGTCAATTTATAATAAATCCGGCGATCCCGGAACTAGCAGAAAGCGATATCAACCTCATTATCGCCGGTTCAAAAACCGGGGTGGTTATGGTGGAAGGTGGCGGCAACATGGTCAGTGAAGCTGATATGCTTGAAGCCATTTTTTTCGGTCATCAGGAAATGCAGCCGATTATTGATATCCAACTAAAACTCAAGGAGTCTGCCGGGGTAACCAAACGGTTTTATTTGCCACCTATAAAGGACGAGGAACTGGTCCGCAAGATTGACACGAAAGCCGCTTCGTCCCTGCGGGAAGCCATCCTCGTCCCCGGGAAAATACAACGTAACCAAGCGATTGGTGCGGTCCAATCAGAGCTATTTGAAACGCTTAAAAATGATTACGCCCATTGCGAGAAAGAAATATCAGAAATATTTCATGATTTACAAAAAAGCATCGCGCGCGAACTTGTCCTGAAGGAAGGACGCCGTATTGATGGAAGAAAATTTGATGAAATACGGTCGATTACCTGTAAAACCGGAATACTTCCACGACCCCACGGCAGTGCTCTCTTTACCCGCGGAGAAACCCAGGTGCTGGGTGTCCTCACCCTTGGTTCGGGCCCGGATGAACAGCGCGTGGAAACGTTACTCGGAGAAGAATTCAGGCCTTTTATGCTCCACTATAATTTTCCACCCTATTCGGTCGGAGAAGTAAAACGCCTCGGCGGACCCAGTCGGAGGGATATCGGCCACGGTGGTCTATCGACCAGAGCCATCGAAAAGGTTCTGCCTCCCAAGGAAGTGTTTGACTATACCATTCGCATTGTTTCGGAAGTCTTTGAGTCCAACGGCTCTTCATCCATGGCTACTGTATGTTCAGCCAGTCTTGCGCTTATGGACGGAGGTGTTCCCATAAAAGCCCCGGTTTCCGGAATCGCAATGGGACTGGTTAAAGAAGGGGACCAGGTGGTGATCCTGTCTGATATTCTTGGAGATGAAGATCATACGGGCGATATGGACTTCAAAGTAGCAGGCACAAAAGATGGTATAACCTCTCTACAAATGGACATTAAGATCCATGAACTTTCCAAAGATATTATGGAAAAAGCCCTTGAACAAGCCCGGGTCGGACGACTTTTCATTCTTGACAAGATGCTGGAAGCCCTTAGGGAACCCCGTAAAGAAATCTCTCCTTATGCTCCTAAAATAATCACCATCCAGATAAAGCCTGATAAAATCCGTGAAATTATCGGACCGGGTGGGAAAATAATCAGAACGATTCAGGCTGAAACAAATACACGCGTCGAAGTAGACGATTCAGGCCTGGTCAAAATTGCAGCTTTTTCCCAGGAAGAAGGGGAAGCAGCCTCAAATATGATAAATGAAATTATATTGGAACCGGAAGTTGGCCGTATTTACGAAGGGACCGTCGTAAAAATTATGGATTTCGGAGCCTTTGTTAAAATACTCCCTGGAACAGACGGACTTGTGCATATCTCACAACTTGCTCCATACCGTGTCAAGAAGGTGACCGATATTGTAAAGGAGGGGGATATCATCAAAGTCAAAGTTCTCGAAATAACCAGGGATGGAAAAATTCGCCTGAGCCTCAAGGACGCCCTCGAAGAAGAAAACTAAAGCGGAAGATGACAACAATGGTAAATAAGACCATCCTTAAAAACGGTGTCAGAATTCTTACCAAAGCGATGGCGCATGTTCGCAGCGTGTCCATGGGAGTATGGGTAAATGTGGGGGCCAGAGATGAAGCCGTATCGGAAAGCGGGCTCTCCCACTTTATTGAACACATGATTTTCAAAGGAACCCGGAAACGAACAGCATTTCAAATTGCCAAAGAATTTGATGCGATCGGGGGCCAAACAAACGCCTTTACGACCATGGAAACGACCTGCTACCATGCCAGGGTAATGGACGCTCATCTGGAAACCATGGTCGATATTCTCTCTGACATATTTTTAAACTCCGTATTTGATGCCGAGGAGGTCGAAAAAGAGCGGCCGGTTATATTCCAGGAAATCGGAATGGTCGAGGACAGCCCTGAGGAATACGTTCACATACTTTCAGGAAATGCCTATTGGGGTGATAACGGTTTGGGACAATCCATTCTCGGCACCCGTGAAAACATTATCAGTTTCGATGCTAAAGTATTAAAGACTTTTTTTCACCAGTATTATAAGCCGGATTGTATTGTCATTTCGGCTGCGGGGAATTTAACCCATGATCGCTTTGTTGACCGGGTTGGCCCGGCCTTTGAATCCATTCAGATCGGTGACGCACTTCCTCAACGGGTAACCCCCACAGGGTGCTCAGGGGTTGAACTGCACACCAGAGAACTTGAACAGGTTCATGTTTGTTTAGGAACAAAAGGCCTGTCCATAACCGATCCCCGGCGCTATGCCTTTTCGCTCCTGAATACAATCCTGGGGGGCAATATGAGTTCAAGACTCTTTCAGGAGATACGGGAGCGACGGGGTCTTGCCTATGCGGTCTATTCATTTATATCATCTTATGTCGACACCGGTATGTTCGGGGCCTATGTAGGCGTCGATCCTAAACGTGCACAAAACGCCATCAACTTGATTTTAAAGGAAATGCTCAAACTAAAGAAAAAACCAGTTGAGCCAGACGAGCTGCGTCATGCCAAAGAATTTACAAAGGGAGGCCTTCTACTTGCATCAGAAAGTGTCGACAACCAGATGTTTCGACTTGCGCAAAATGAGATCCATCTTGGCTATAACATACCCTTGAATGAAATTGTGGATAAAATCGAGTCGGTTACAGAAGAAGAGATTCTCGACCTGGCCGAACATCTTTTTCAAAGAAATGGGCTTGCACTTACCCTGCTGGGGCCGCTTACAGATAAAAAATCATTCGAAGACATCATCGCATGAAGGATCAACCCCCTACCATTCAATTTCTTCGCTTAAAACCGGATTTAAACGCGGATATTCCGTTGCCCCGTTATATGACACCGCAGTCTGCCGGTATGGACATATGTGCTGCAGTTGAAAAAGAGGCTATTCTTGAACCCGGAGCAATTTCACTGATACCCAGCGGTTTTGCGATTGCTGTTCCGGAGGGGTTTGAAGCCCAAATTCGTCCAAGAAGCGGTTTGGCCATAAAGCATGGTATTGGCCTTATCAATTCACCGGGCACGATTGATTCGGACTATCGTGGTGAAATAATGATTGCGGTCATCAACCTGGGTAAAAACAGATATACGATTCGCCGTGGTGATAGAATCGCCCAGATGATTATTCAACGGGTTTATCAGGCCAGATTAAATGTCGTGGAACACCTTGATGAAACAGAACGTAATACCGGGGGATTCGGTCACACGGGGTTGTAATGCGAAACCCGACTATAACCTTGCCGTTTGCATACTGGCAAGCGGCAGCAAGGGAAATACAATTTTCATTTCCGACGGCTGTACCTCCATACTTGTTGACGCGGGGCTGTCCGGAATCGAAATCGAACGCCGGTTAAAATCAAAAGGATTATGCCCTGAAAATCTTGATGCCATTCTTGTATCCCATGAGCATACGGATCATATCCAGGGCGTCGGTGTTCTATCCCGTCGTTATAATCTCCCGGTTTATATTAGCCACAAAACAAAAAAGGCCGGCCAAGCCCAATTAGGAAATATTCTCGACCTAATAACTTTCGAGTGCGGTGCAACCTTCATGATCAATACATTAACCGTGCATCCCTTTCCCATTTCCCATGATGCAAAAGATCCGGCCGGTTTTACGGTTAAGCAAAACGGGTCCAAGATTGGAATTGCAACCGATCTTGGAGTTGCAACAAGCGTTGTTAAAGAGCATCTTAAAGCATGCGATTTATTAATTCTGGAAGCAAATCACGATGTAACCATGCTTATGGAAGGACCTTATCCATGGCCTTTAAAACAACGTATTAAGAGCCGAACCGGTCATCTTTCCAATGAGGATTCAAAAAACCTTTTATATGAATTGAAACACGATCGGCTGTTATACGTTATTTTAGCCCACCTAAGCGAAACGAACAATACCCCTCACAAAGCCTTAAATCGTGTTCAAGAGGCATTAGCCCACTACAAAACAAAGATAAACGTAGCGACCCAGGATCAATGCGGGGAAATTTTTCACCTCAGATAGTTTTTATCTTATTCCAAACTCGAGTGATTATATTTTGACAAGCTCATAACTGCGACTTCCAAGCCCTAGACGTTGCCCGTAATCGAGCTGGATGGTCCAGTCCACTTTTGGATACATTCCCGCAAACTTGTCTTCCCCCGGCTGCGTGTTTTTTGTAAGGCATGAACCTGGAAGCGCCTGTTCCTGATTCACAAGATCGACCGACGCCTGATCAATCGCAATAGGATCTTTGGAAGCAACAACCCCAATATCTCTTACGATGGGTGCATCGTTAAGGGGCAGGCAATCACACGCCGGAGAGACATCGGTAATAAAATTCAAAAATAATGCCTTCTCTTTTTTACCCTGCAGCACCCCCTTGGTGTATTCAACCATATTTTCCAGGAATTCCGGAATAGACCGGTTCCACTGAATTTGGATGGCATTATTGGGGCATACGAGGATACATTCCCCACAACCGATACATTTCTTGGAATTAATTTCAGCTTTTTGTTCTACCAGCTTTAATGCTTTTCGCGAGCAATGATCAATACAATCTCCGCAGCCAACACATTTCTTCTTTTTCACTTTTGGACAGACGCTCGAATGCTGTGCCATCTTTCCCTTTCGAGAGGCACATCCCATGCCCAGATTTTTAATGGTTCCGCCAAACCCGGAGAGTTCATGGCCTTTGAAATGAGCGACCGATATCAACGAATCCGCATGAATGATCTCCGAAGCGATATAGACCTTTTTGAAACGCTTCTGATTTATAGTTACAGATATTTCACTCTTCCCTCTCAAACCATCTGCAATTATAAGGGGTGCATTCACTACGGGATACGCAAAACCGTTTTGAATCGCTGTGGCAAGATGACTGGGCGCATCGCTTCGGGTTCCGGCGTAAAGCGTATTGGCATCGGTCAGGAAGGGAACCCCGCCGGCGTCTCTAATGGATTTAACAATCTTTTGCAAAAAAACAGGACGGATAAAGGCGGTGTTCCCTAATTCTCCGAAATGAAGCTTCACAGCAACAAGTTCTCTTTCTTTAACGGCACCGCAAAGACCCACCGTTTTTAAAAGTCTTTCCATTTTGGCGACAAAGTTCTCTTTGAAGGTCGCCCTTAGATCGATAAAATAGACCCTACTTTTCATGCCCCCCCCGAATTCGTACCAAACTGTTCAGATGATGAATTTCCGAGACGCTAAATGAATGCTATTGACCGTGTCCCTCGCTTTTGAGTTTCTGAAACAACCGATCTACGATCTCATCTACCTTTGCCTGCTCGATTTCAGGCACCTGTTTTACGAGACTGATAATTTCGTCTTCTTTCATCTTTGTGACCTGTGAAATGCCAAAGACTTCAATTTCTTCTCCCGGAAAAGAACAACCGCAGACGGTAACTGATCCTGTGAACTCTCCATCTAAGAACAGCGGTATTAAGAATTTCAACATGCCCGCCTCACAAGCATCAATCACCGGCCTCCGAGAAGTCCTGGACGTTTCAACCATGAACTGTTGCGTCTGAGCGCATATAAATGACAGCGATTCATTTATTGACCGGATTTTTGCACAAAGCGGACATCTCTTTCCACTGCTTTGCAGTACTACACTTTTGGCGTCTACAAGGGCCGCCGGCATCCCGGATGCTTGACAGACATCATCCAGAATTTTCTGCCATTCCTCCGGTGATCTGATATCATATACACCCATTGTCCAATCCTCAATATTTACTCATCATCCAAAGGTATTACGCCGCCACCTGCCAGCCCCCTCGCCTACATGGAGTTTCAAGCAAAGAGAAATCTCTGCCGCCGGGTGCGCGTGCCCTTTGCCTATCGAACAGAAGTGATCTCATCAATGTGATCCAGGGATAAATCAAGCTTGTCCTGGGCATGGTTGAGAAGATCTTCAATCGATGTCAAACTGTTTGCCCTGCCCAGGCCCTTTTTTATTCCCTGTAAAGGATAAAGTGCTCGATTGCGCAGCTCTCTTTGGGCGTTCGTGTTATCTAAGGCACACCTGACGCACTGGATCATTTTTTCAATTTTCTCATGGGCGGCATCCCTGGCAGCGGTCGTCTGCTCCAGTACAATCTCGTCGTTGACTGTTTTAACCGTGGCGATAAGCTCAAAGACGTTATCCAGAAGGCCAAAAGGTTCATCGGCGTGAAAGATCCTGCAAAGTTCCTGCAGAGCTGTTTCCGACCGGGGGTCTTTCTGCAGTATTGACAAATTGGATCTGAAAGCATCCAAAGCCTCAACAAGCGCGTACCAGACATGAATCCTGACTGTGTAAAATTCTTTTAACACGATGAAGATTTTGCTAACATTCAGGAGTTGCTGGCGCTCACGGTTTATCGCATCAATAAACCGATACGGTTCGTGGAGGGCTAAGAGCCTTTCTGTGGGCTTCCGGACAGCATCGATGGTGCTGTTTCCCGGAAATTTACCCGTATCCGCCAATCGTTTAAATTTCTCCAGATCGTTTTTCCAGCCATTCAGGTGCTTGCGCAGAATGCGGCAAAGTTCATTCTGCTTTGGAGGAGCCTCGGTCCCTAAAAGTAATTTCACCAGTTTTCGGGCGGCTATAAGATCCTCATCCGCAACAATCTGGGCATGGACAATACCGACCGCTTCACATTGTGAGGGTTTCAAGAGCAACCGCAGGGCCTCTTTTTTTCCGATTTTAATATTTTCAAACTCAAACTCGATTTTATCGTCATGGATTAACTCGGATAGTAGCATACTTATCCTTTCTTTAGACCAATTCTTCGATCCGCAACCAAAATCAACCATCAAATCAGACACGACAACCTTTTGCGCGTTGGCGATGTACCCGTCAATACGGGCGAGCACCTCTGCTGCGTGCTGTTTGTCCTGCTGGTCGAAGCCAAACTTAAGCTGTCGCAGGGGAAGAATATCTATCCGATCTGGTTTCACGGGTAAACCTTAATCCGATACTTTCATTGGGTGGAATTCTTGCAAACCGAGAGAAAATTTCCCAAATATTAAAGAATAAGAATTTGTTAATTATAGGCAAACGTATGGCAAACTTTCAATTGTACGTCAAGCCATGAATAGACGCATTATGTTTGTAACTAGCCTGTTTGTGCTAAGCGACACACTCATTTTAGATCCCATGCGCGGGGCACTGTTAGGCGCCCTTAACGGCAAGTTTTGGCCGTATTGAAAAAAATTACCGGATGGCGCAGCAGGCCTACTGAAACATATTGAGAAGTTACTTATGTTTTAGGTAACACCTAACGCTTTATACTTATCCGGTTTGGTGTTTTTTTCTTAACTCACCCTTTTCTTGCTGACCCCTATTTGTTTTGATATAAAAAAGACTTTTACAAACGACCTTGAGGGTTTTGCGATCCAGAGATAAAATGATACGTCCACTAATGCTTAAAAAGAGGTGAATACTTGAATCTGGTCTATTTTTGGTATAGTAATCATGTGAATATTGCGGTTTTTAAAAACACTAAAATAAGATCGATCAAAAACTACGGATATTTTTCTAAAGTGAATCGAAAGAATCGCGCTCTAGGGTCCACACAATAACTTTATGATAAGGAAATGATCCCATGAAAAAAATATTGGTGGTCGATAACGATCCATTTTTTTTAAAGCTTATGAAAGTCACCCTTTCAACACAAAAACATCAGGTTATCACTGCGCAAGGCGGACTTTCAGCGTTGGATATTTTGAAGACCTTTACGCCGGATTTCATATTTATCGATTTGGTCATGCCCAATATTGATGGAAAAAAACTATGTAAAATCATCAAAGGAATTGGGAGGCTAAAAAATGCTTACCTGATTATTCTTTCCGCCATTTCAGCCGAAAAGGAGATCCACATTTCTGAACTGGAGGCAAATATCATTATCGCTAAAGGGCCACGGAATGAAATGGCCCAACATATTCTATTCGCTATCGATCAACCCGATCTTGCATCTTTACAATGCTCAAAAGGAGAAGTGATCGGAATCGAAAATATTTGGAAAAGGGGGATTACCGAGGAACTGCTGTCTGTCAAAAAACAGCATGAAATCCTTTTAAACCGGATGACCGACGGAATTGTAGAAATTACATCTGATAGAAGAATCGTTTATGCCAATCCGACCGCCCTTGCGCTTATCCAAAGGACCGAGGAAAAGTTATTGGGAATGGGTTTTCATGAATTGTTTTCTGAAAATGACCGCCGGCGCATCTGTCAACTGCTGGAAACAACCGATGAGAAATTCAAAAAAATAACCGAACATTCACCTGTTTGTTTGAACAGCCGGCAAGTGACTTTAGATATACTCCCGATCGAAACAGAAAAGGGAGAAGGGTTTAAGTGTATCGTCATTATAAATGATGTGACGGAACGAAAAAATGTACAGCAAGCTTTGCAGAATAGTGAATTTAAATTCCGGAGTTTATTTGAATTGTCTCCCCAAGCAATTTCCCGGTCGCATTATGAGACAGGCAAAATTGTCGATGTCAATCAAAAGTTCTGCGAACTTTTTAAAATTTCCAGAGAGGAAATCTTGGAACTAAACCCCGTCGAATTAGGATTTTATTCTCAGGCAAGCCGGCAACATTTCTTAAATGTTTTGAAGGAATCAGGGGAAGTCCATGGACTGGAAATGGAATTTAAAGCCAGGGATGACTCTAAATTCAAGACACTCATGTTCGCCAAGCTGATTCAAATGGAAGGTACGACTTATATCCTAACAATCTTTCATGATATAACGGACCGGAAAGAACTGGAAGCCCAGCTGCGACAAGCCCAAAAGATGGAGGCCATCGGCACATTAGCGGGAGGCATTGCTCACAATTTTAACAATCTGCTGATGGGTATCCAGGGATATGCCTCTTTAGCTCTAATGGAAATTGATCCCAACCATCCAAATAAGAACAAGTTGAAAAATATTGAGAAACTCGTTCAGAGCGGGTCCAATCTAACCAGCCAATTGCTCGGTTATGCCAGGGAGGGTAAATACAAGGTTCAATCCTCTAACCTGAATCAGTTGGTGAAAGAGACCGCTGATACGTTTAACCTAACCCGCAAGGAGATCCACGTTCATCAAGAACTTGATGAGAATTTATTGAATGTCAGGACAGACCAGGGGCAGATTGAACAAGTGCTGTTTAACTTGCTTGTAAATGCAGCAGATGCAATGCCTTTAGGTGGAAATTTGTTTTTAAAAACGATAAATATCACTCACGCAAACATGCTAAATAAGCCCTATAAGGCGGCGCCGGGCAACTATGTTTTATTAACGGTTCGGGATACAGGTTCGGGTATGGAAAAGAAAACTCTGGAGCGAATCTTTGAGCCGTTTTTTACCACCAAAGGACTGAGTAAAGGAACAGGCCTTGGACTGGCCTCTGTTTACGGGATTGTTAAAGCCCATGGCGGATATATCGACGTTTTTTCAGAAAAGGGACAGGGAACCACCTTTGAAGTCTCTTTACCAGCCTTTGAAAAAGAGCCCGCCCAAGAAAAAGCAGTTTTCAATGAATTATTCGACGGTATAGAGACGGTTTTATTAATTGATGATGAACAAATGATCATCGATGTCGGTAAGGAAATGCTAACTCAATTGGGTTACAAGGTCCTAACCGCCACCAGTGGCATAGAGGCGTTAGATGTTTATCGTCGCAACCAAGACACAATCGATCTGCTTGTTCTGGACATGATCATGCCGGACATGGAGGGTGGCGCAACGTATGACAAAATTAAAGATTTGAATCCAAATGTGAAGGTTCTGCTTGCAAGTGGTTACAGTATAGACGGGCGGGCGAGTGAAATTATGAAGCGAGGTTGTAATGGTTTTATTCAAAAACCATTCAACATGAAAGAATTATCAGATAAAATTAGAAACATTTTAGATGAAAAAGAGTTATCTAACGGATCAAAATGACCGTTGCAAATATCCTTTCCGTGGATGTCGAAGACTGGTTTCACATCTGCGGCATAGAAGATCGAATCCCAAAGTCTATCGGGCCCAGGCTGGGAAGTCGAGTGAATAAAAACACGCTGGACATACTTGAAATTTTAAGTGCAAACAGCGTTCGGGCGACTTTTTTTGTCCTGGGCGTTGTCGCTGAGAAACATCCGGATTTAATAAAAAAAATTGGCCGTGCCGGCCATGAAATTGCCACCCATGGATATGCCCACCAGCGGGTTTATACCATGACGCCGGAAAAATTTCGGCAAGATGTAAAAAAGGCTGTAGATATTCTTTTCCAAATCACCGGCCGCCCGGTAAAAGGATACAGGGCGCCGGAGTGGTCCATCCGTAATGATTCGCTTTGGGCTCTTGATATACTGCAACAAGAGGGCTTTGAATACGATTCGAGTATGGCCCCCCTGCCGCTAATAGGGCATTCGAGTTACTCCCAAATACCCTGCAAGCTGAAACTTAATACGGGTTTTCTATTGGAATTTCCACCATTTGTGGCCGTCACCGCACTGGGGAATCTTCCCATGGGCGGAGGATGGGGATTGCGTGTGTTTCCATACAACCTTATCCGATTTTTTATCCGGAAGCGAAATGATAAAGGCTGGCCGGCGCTTATTTTTCTCCACCCCCGGGAGTTCGATGAAAATAATCCACGCATCAGGCTACCGTTGGTCAAACAGTTTGTTCTAAATGCACGGCTTGAGCGGACGGGAAAAAGGCTGAACCGCTTACTGAAAGACTTTAGTTTCATATCCATAGCGGATTTTATGTTTAAAAATCAAAAAAATATTGCAATTGTCGAACTGGAGAGTTAGTAATTTTAGTTTATAATGGGCGATGCAGTTTTATTCTTAAAAAACAACCTCTCCGATAATTTTGCAGTGTATTTCCTACCACTATATATTCTGGGAGGAAGACCGGTTGCCATTCTGAGCGGGCAGATGCTGGGTTTTAAGGCTTTTTTTTTACTGCCCGTTGTGGTCATGCTGGATACTCTCCAGATTCCTCTTTTTTATTATGTATTCGATACGATATCAAACGTCCGATTTATAAAAAAAATACATGAAAAAGCGGCAAAAAAAGAGATGCGCATTCGCAAGTCAAGGTTATTTCTATGGCTATCTCTGTTGGGAGCTCCGGGTGTGATAACGATCACCATGCTCCCGCTCAAGGGGTGCGGAATGTGGAGCGGCGTTTTTTTGTCAAAAATTTTAAAATTGCGGAAAGTTATGAGTTATCCCCTTTTAATCACCGGGAGTGTGCTGGGATGCCTTTTAATTCTGGGTGTGGGCGAAGCCATTTTAAAATTCATGGAGGCATTGTGACCACGCTATGATGATTTGAATGAGGAACCAAAGATGATCGCTAAAATAAAACAGAAATTATTAATTCTTACCATTAATTTTCTTTTTGCACTGCTTGCGTGGATAAGGAATGAAAAACTTTTTCGATGGTCATATACAGGGTTGGCTTTGCTGTCGGAAAAGCTGGTCAAAAAAGATTATTACGTGGAAAGAATTAAATGGATTAAGGAATTATTTGACAACAACCATCCTAGTTTGATCGTTGCAAAAAAGATATTAAAAAACACGAATCCTCACCATCGCAGGACAATCATAAAGACCGCGGTCATCAACCAGTTACTCATTGGAACGAACAAACGTAAGGAATTCTGCGAAAGACATAACGGCCTTTATCCACCTGGATTTTTTGTTATGAGCCCAAGCATGAAATGCAATCTAAACTGCTATGGCTGCTACGCAGGGTATTATCAAAAAAACGCTGAACTTTCTTTTAAAGAAATCGACCGTACGCTTAATCAGGCCAAAGCAATGGGAATTTATTTTTGTGTGGTTTCAGGGGGTGAGCCGTTATTTTATCCGAGAATTTTTGATATGGTTGAAAAGCATAATGATGTCGTTTTTCATATTTATACCCATGGGGGTCTGATCGACGAATCGGTTTGCCAACGATTGGCCCAGGCGGGCAACGTGATTCCGGCGATCAGCCTTGAAGGGTTCCAAACAGAGACCGATGCACGCCGGGGGATCGGACATTTTGACCGGGTCATGAAAGCGATGGACCTGTTAAAGACCCATAAAATTTTATTTGGGTTTTCAGCAACTTTAACGCGACAAAACGGGGAACTTCTGAGCAGTGATCGCTTTATTGACTTTATGATCGAAAAAGGCTGTCTTATTGGGTGGTACTTTATGTACGTTCCGATCGGTCGGGAACCAGACCTTGAATTAATGCCCACCCCTGAACAAAGGGGTTACCAGATTGAACGCCTGGCCTATCTTCGAGCCAACAAACCCATTTTATTAGCCGACTTTTGGAACGATGGCCCCCTGGTGGGCGGTTGTATTTCGGGCGGAAGGAAGTATTTTCACCTCAACGCCAATGGCGATCTGGAACCCTGTGTTTTTTGCCATTATGCAACCCATAACATCCGGAGCAGTACCCTGCAGGATGCCATTTGCTCACCGCTTTTCCAGTCAATCCGGTGCCAACTGGCCACATCCGAAAATTTACTCCGCCCCTGCATCATTATTGATAGACCGGAAATCGGCCGGAAAGCAATTTCTGAACAGGGGGTCTATTTTACCCATGAAGGTGCAGAGATTGTCTATGAAAATCTGGCGGATGAAATTGATCAATATGCTCTAAAATACGGGGTTGTTGCAGACCGTTTATGGGAGAAATATTATAATCATAAAACGGGCTGAAATAAAGGGTATTCCCGTTGCATCTATTCATCCATCGCTTCCATCATTGTTTTACCTGCTGTTTTTACATTGAGCAGGCGCTGAAGAAGGAAAAAATAGATCATGGCATTAAAATAGGAATACCGGAAGAATGGAATCATTATGATTGAAATTGAGGACTTAAAAAAGCAAATATTGCTCCAGGGACTAATGGAAGAAGAGTACCAGAGGCTGACCGCCAAACTCGAATACCGGCACTATGAAAAAGAGGCCGTTCTTTTTAGGGAGGGGGATTCGCCTGAGGGTATCTTTTTAATAAAAAAGGGACGTGTCAGGATATCTACAACGCTGCAGGGTCAGGGAGGGAATCAGCGGACGCTGGTTATTTTCAAAGACGGCAACTATTTCGGGGATATCTCCACCCTTGAAAAAAGAAGACACGGCGCCACTGCGACAGCCCTGACAGAGATAGAAACCTTTTTGCTAAGATTCGATATGTTATCGTGTCAACATTCGGGCGACTTACTCCTCTGCTGTCGATTACTCAAACGACTTGCTTTGATTGCCGGCAAAAATCTCAGACAAATGAACGTAAAATATTTAAGACTCGAAGAATCTTTTTAAATGCAAATAATCTTACCCTCAGGGAAAACGATCAACGCTGATCCTCGACTGACTTTGCTGGAGAATCTTAAAAACGGTGGGGTCAACATCATCGCACCCTGTGGGGGTGATGGGGTATGCGGCCGGTGCAGGGTCATTGTAAAGGAGGGTAAGTACAGGACACGATTAAAAGAAATTCTTTCGGAAAAAGAGATTCTGGAGGGCTATACGACCGCCTGCCATACCTATCCTGAAAGCGATTTAAAAATAGAAATCCCCGCCTCATCACTTCTTAATGTTGATGGGGTAATCGCCACAGGAAGAGCAGAGGATCTCGAAAATATTTTCAATTCATTAGACGTTCGTATTTCTCCATTGACAACCAAAGCATATTTGGAGCTGCCCGTACCCACACTTACTGACAATATCAGCGACATGGAGCGCTTGAAAAGAGGGCTTGCCGAAATGGGGTTTCGCAACCCGAATTTCTCTTTCAGACTTATAAGGGAGCTTGCCCGAAATCTGAGACAGGAAGACTGGCACGTAACCGTTACCCTGATGGATACGGAATACGGCAAGGAAGTGATCAGAATATCACCCGGGAAAGCGGACAAAATAATGGACGATTATGGGCTTGCCGTCGATATTGGGACCACCACGGTCATTGTCTATCTGATTTACCTCGCAACGGGCCGACTGGTGGATATCGCCTCCACCTACAACCATCAGATCATCTATGGCGAAGATGTTATCTCCAGGATTGTATATGCCACCGAACAGGGCGGCCTGAGAGACCTGAAAGAAGCCGTAGTCGATGACATCAACAGCCTGATTGAGTCGTTAAAAGAAAAATACCGTCTTTCAGACAGGGCCATCGAAAGCATTGTTATTGCGGGAAATACAACCATGATGCAGCTCTTTCTGGGTTTTGACCCAGCCTCGATTCGCAAAGAACCATACGTTACCACAACCAATCGCTTTCCCATTGCAGGTGCGGGTCGTATCGGCATAAAAGTCATGCCTGATGTTCCTGTTTATACGCTTCCCTGCGTAGCCGGTTATGTAGGCGGCGATATCGTTTCAGGGGTGCTTGCCACCAAGATCCATGAAAAACAAGAACTATGCGCTTTTATTGATGTAGGCACGAACGGAGAGCTTGTCATTGGAAATGCCGAGTGGATGGTGGCGGCAGCCTGCTCGGCGGGTCCCTGCTTCGAGGGCGGAGGTCTTAAAAATGGCATGCGGGCCACCGAAGGCGCCATTGACAGCGTGAAGATTAATCCAGCTACCCTTGAACCCGAAATCACGGTTATCGGGGAAGGTGTTCCGTCAGGAATCTGTGGTTCCGGCATCATCGACACAATCTCGGAGATGTTTTTAAAGGGTATCATTTCACCGAAAGGAAAATTCAGTACCGATCTTGGCTTAAACCATATTCATTTGACGGACGCAGGGCCGGAATTTATTCTTTATCAGACCGGGGACGACACGATTTCCATTACCGAATCCGATATTGATAATATCTTAAGGGCCAAAGCCGCCATTTATGCCGGTTTTATGATTCTGCTAAAGGAAGTCGGCCTGACCTTTGACGATATTTCCACCTTTTATATCGCCGGGGGCTTTGGCAGGTATTTGAACATTGAAAAGGCGATTACCATAGGCATGTTTCCGGATCAACCCAGGGAGAAGTTCAAATATCTTGGCAACACGTCCGTGACCGGCGCCTATTTATGCCTCCTTTCGGAAAATTTACGCAAGCAGGCTGAAGATATTGCCGACAAGTTGACTGTCATCGAACTTTCGGTTTCCGGACACTTTATGGACGAATACATCGCAGGTCTTTTCTTGCCCCACACCAATCTTTCCGCTTTTCCAACCGTGGCCGGAGCCCGCGGTATCATACTCGAATCGACGGTCTGAACCGCAACCGCCGTTAGGATCAATCCGTCTCCGAGGGTGCCGGTTATCATTCCTTACAGGATAGCGTGCAGGTTTCACCCTCTTTTTTGATCTCGTATTTTTCCATGAATTGAACCCGAATGACTTCATCCCCATCTCTGGCAGCAATGATCTCGTCACCGCACTTGACCGTTCCTTCTTTCAAGTAGCGGTCAAACTGCTCCTGGTTTAAAACGGCCATCCCGATTTTATCCCCCCGCGGGATCAAATACCTTTGATTGGCTTTGGGCGCCTTCTCCGTTTCAGTCATTTTGATACTCCCGGTTATTATTTGCTATAGACACACGCAGTTGCTAAGTGTCTGTTCGAAACATCCGTGCATGCGTTGAATCGGCTGAAATCATCGTAACTTCTAAAAAACTTATGTTTAACATACCAGCGGAATCATCCGGTGATTTTTTTCAAAGCGGGCAACTGTTTGAAGCCATTTAGAGCGGCTTACATAGACCCGAACAGGATAAATTGTTAATTGTAGTCTGTTTGTGCTAAGCGACACACTCATTTTAGATCCCGTGCGCGGGTCACTGTTAAGTGCCCTTAACGGCAAGTTTTGGCCATATTGAAAAAAATTATCGGATGGCGCAGCGGGCCTACCAGAACATATTGAGAAGTTATCTTTGCCTTCCTTGAACTTGGAAAAACGATCTATTTTTCGTTCGGGCACTAAAAATAGCTTTTTAAATCTCTGTAGTAGTTTT